>JAIYCN010000088.1 GCA_027487995.1 Rubrivivax sp.
AGTGTTGATGTTGCAGGTGTCGGATTCCACATCCACGAACACCGGGCGGGCACCCAGCAACGCCATCACCTCCGCGGTGGCCGCGAAGGTGAAAGGCGAAGTGATGACTTCATCACCAGGCTGGATGTCCAGCGCCATGAGGGCAATGAGCAGGGCCTCGGTGCCGCTGGCCACCGTGACGCAGTGGCGTGCCCCGGTGAAGTTCGCAAGCGCGTCCTCCAGTTCCCGCACCTCGGGGCCCAAGATGTACTGCCCGTGGTCGAGGACGCGCTGGATGCGGGCATCGATCTCGGTCTTGAGGGCCGCGTACTGGGCCTTGAGGTCAGTGAATTGCATGGGGCTTTACGCGTCCAGGGCCGCCACGCCCTGGGCCGTGAGCCGGTAGCGATCCTTCTGCGCCGGGCAGGCGGCCAGCAGTTCGCTGTGGCCGGCCGGCAGCTGCAGGGGCAGGTCCAGGCGATGACCATGGCGGCTCATCCAGCCTACGTGCCGCGCGGGAACGCCGGCCACCAGCGCGAAATCAGGCACATCGTGGCGCACCACCGCGCCCGCGGCCACAAATGCGTACGACCCAATGGTGGCGCCGCACACCACGGTGCAGTTGGCCCCCAGGGTGGCGCCGCGCCGCACCCGGGTAGGGCGGTACTCGTGCTTGCGCTCCACGGCCGCACGCGGGTTGATCACATTGGTGAACACCATGCTGGGGCCGCAGAACACCTCGTCCTCCAGCGTGACGCCGTCATACACCGAGACGTGGTTCTGGATCCTCACGCGGTGGCCGATCTCCACCTGATTCCCCACGAACACGCCCTGCCCAAGTGAACAACCCGAGCCAATGCGCGCACCAGCGCACACATGCGCGAAGTGCCAGATGCGGGTGCCTGCACCCACGGCCGCGCCTTCATCCACGATGGCACTGGGGTGGATCAGTTCGGGGTTCTCGATCATGGGCACCCGCGTGGCTGGGCGGTCAGAAGACCAGGGGCAGGCCCACGCGCACGCCGTCGCGCGCGCTGCGGTAGGCCGCGATAATGACCTCCAGCGAGCGCAGGCCTTCGTAGCCGTCCACCTCGGCATGGGCCGTGCCCTGCAGGGTGTCCAGCACGTTGGCGTAATAGAGCGGATGCCCGTAGCCGTACACAGAAGGCGGCTCGTAGCTGGCACTGCGGATCTGCTCGTCCTCGGGCTGAGGAGTGTCGAACTGCCAGTGCTGGATCTGGTTGACCGCCACACCGCCAATTCGCACAGTGCCGCTCTCGCCCAGCACCGTGATGCTGCCCTCGAAATTCTGGCCGTGGGTGAGCATGGTGACATTGATGGAGGCCAAGCCGCCGTTGCGCAGGCGCAGGCTCATCACGCCCGTGTCTTCAGCCTCGATGTCGCGCCCCAGGGTGGCGGTGTAGGCATGCACGTTGTCCACCGGGCCCACCAACCAATCCACCATGTCCACATAGTGGCTGGCCTGGTTCATGAACGCCCCGCCATCCAGGTCCCAGCGGCCGCGCCAAGGGGCTTCGTCGTAATAGCTTTGGGGTCGAGTCCAGAACACGTTGACGTTGACCATCACGATGCGGTCAAAGCGCCCCTGGTCGATGGCACGCCTGAGGCACTGCATCGTGGGGTTCAGGCGGTTCTGCTTGACCACGAAGAGTTTGACGCCCGCATCGCGGCAGGCGCGCACCATGGCCATGCCCTCGTCCCACTTGGTGGCCATAGGCTTTTCGGTGAGCACATGAACGCCCGCCTGGGCGCAGCGGATGGCTTGGCGCGGATGCAACCCGCTGGGCGTGGCCAACACCACCAGGTCTGGCTTCACTTGAGGCGCAGCCAGCAGGGCTTCAAGCGAGGTGAAGGCTGCGGCGCCCGTTTGCTGGGCGGCTGCCGCGGCGCGGTCGGCCTGGTTGTCGCACACCGCCACCCACTGCGCGCGGGCTTCATGGCGTTGCAAGGCCTCAATGTGATTGCGGGCAATGCGACCACAGCCCACCAGCGCCAGACGCAGCTTGCGGCCGGTGATGGGCAGAGGGACCGCCGTGGGAATGCTCATGGCCAACCAGTGTACGGGGTGAGCCACCTAAAATGCTGGGTTTGCCCGCTGCATCGCCTTACGGGCCCCACCTGTAACCTGGCCGCCCCCGGGCTGCCAAACGTTTGATTACGGTCCGCCATGAGCACCACCCCCGCGCAGAACACCCCCGCCACCGCTGCTGTTGAGGCGCAGGACGAAAACAAGCTGATGGCCGAGCGTCGGGAAAAGCTGACCGCACTGCGCGCGCAGTGCCAGGCCGGCGGTACGGTCCCCTTCCCCAATGACTTCAAGCCGCGCCACCAGGCCGGCGATCTGCAGACGCGCTACGCTGGCATCCCCAACGACCAGCTGGAACCCCAAGCAGTGGCCGTGAGCGTGGCCGGCCGCCTGATGCTCAAGCGCGTGATGGGCAAGGCCTGCTTCGGCACCCTGCAGGACAGCTCCTTCGGCCCTAAGGATATGCCCGCCGGGCGCATCCAGGTGTACGTGACGCTGGACGCCGTGGGCGAAACCACGTTGAACGCCTTCAAGCACTGGGACCTGGGTGACATCCTCGGCTGCGAAGGCACGCTGTTCCGTACCAAGACGGGCGAGCTCTCCATCAAGGCCACCAGCATCCGCCTGCTGACCAAGAGCCTTCGCCCCCTGCCCGACAAGTTCCACGGCATGAGCGACCAGGAACAGAAGTACCGGCAGCGCTACGTGGACCTGATCACCGACGAGCATGCACGCTCGCGCTTCGTGGCGCGCAGCAAGGCGGTGAGTTCCATCCGCCACTTAATGGTGGAGCACGGCTTCCTGGAAGTGGAAACGCCCATGCTGCACCCGATTCCCGGCGGTGCCAACGCCAAGCCCTTCGTCACGCACCACAACGCGCTGGACCAGGAGATGTTCCTGCGCATCGCGCCCGAGCTGTACCTCAAGCGCCTGGTGGTGGGCGGCTTCGAGCGGGTGTTCGAGATCAACCGCAACTTCCGCAACGAAGGCATCAGCGTCCGGCACAACCCGGAATTCACGATGATGGAGTTCTACGCGGCCTACTGGAACTACCACGACGTCATGGACTACACCGAACAGGTGCTGCGCCACGCGGCGCGGCAGGCCACAGGCAGTGCGGTGCTGCAGTACAACGGCCGCGAGGTGAACCTGGAGCAACCCTTCGCACGGCTGTCCATCCGCGACGCCATCGTGCGCCATGTGCCGCAGATTGGCGCGGCGCACATCGATGATGCTGCGGCACTGGCGGCGGAATTGAAGAAGCTGGGCAAGACGCCGCCCGCGCATTGGAACCTCGCGCAACTGCAGTTCGGCGTGTTTGAAGAGCTGGTGGAGCAGCACCTGTGGGAGCCCACCTTCATCGTGGACCACCCGGTGGAAGTGAGCCCTTTGGCCCGCGCATCCGACACGGACCCCACGCGCACCGAACGCTTCGAGCTTTACATGACCGGCCGCGAGATTGCCAACGGCTTCTCAGAGCTCAATGACGCCGAAGACCAAGCCGCGCGCTTTCATGCGCAGGTGGCCAACAAGGATGCGGGCGACGAAGAGGCGATGTACTTCGACCACGACTTCCTGCGCGCCCTGGAATACGGCATGCCGCCCACCGGCGGCTGCGGCATCGGCATCGACCGCCTGGTGATGCTGTTGACCGACTCGCCGTCGATCCGGGATGTGGTGCTGTTCCCGGCGCTTAGGCGGGAATGAAGAAAACGGGGTCAGAGTCA
Organism: Rubrivivax sp.; assembly: GCA_027487995.1. Lineage (GTDB taxonomy): Bacteria > Pseudomonadota > Gammaproteobacteria > Burkholderiales > Burkholderiaceae_C > RFTU01. The sequence continues at coordinate 3,754 of JAIYCN010000088.1, forward strand.
AAAATGGGGTCGGAGTCATTTAATTTGCGAACTCGGCATGTTCGCAAATTAAATGACTCCGACCCCATTTTTCACTTGTTGAACATCGGCTTGCGCTTGTTCACGAAGGCGTCCATCCCTTCGCGCTGATCGGCGGTGCCGAACATCGAGTGGAACAGGCGCCGCTCGACGTGCAGGCCTTCAGAAAGGCTTGATTCGAAGGTGGCGTTCACCGCCTCCTTGGTGGCCATCACGGCCAAACGACCGAAGCTGCAGATCTTTTCGGCAGCGGCCAACGCCTCTTCCATCACCTTGTCAGCCGGGAGCACGCGCGACACCAGGCCGCAACGTTCGGCCTCTGCGGCGTCCATCCAGCGGTTGGTCAGCAGCATGTCCATGGCCTTGGCCTTGCCCACCGTGCGCGGCAGGCGCTGTGTGCCGCCGGCACCGGCGATCACGCCGATGGTGATCTCGGGCTGACCGAACTTGGCGTTGTCGGCGGCGAAGATCATGTCGCACATCATGGCCAACTCGCAGCCACCGCCCAGGGCCACGCCCTGCACCACCGCGATCACCGGCTTGCGCACCGTACGGATGGTTTCCCAGTTGCGCGAGATGTAGTTGCTGCCGTAGACCTTCTGGAAGTCGTAGTCCTTCATGGCCGCGATGTCCGCGCCTGCGGCGAAGGCCTTTTCGCTGCCCGTGACGATGATGCAGCCGATGGAGTCGTCGCGGTCGAAACCCATCAGGGCGCAACCCAGTTCGTCCATGAGCTGGTCATTCAGCGCGTTCATGGCCTTGGGGCGGTGGAGGGTGATCACGCCGGTCTTGATGTCGCCGGATCCCCGAATGTCGGTGAGGATGGTGTCGTAGGTCATGATGGGTTGGGTACGGTGGGCTGTGGCGCAGGGTTGAAGGGGTCTGCGGTTCCGCGCAGTCTATCGCCGGCCGGCAGGCTCTGTTTGACCAGCTCCGGCAGGCCGTCCATCACCATCAGGGCGTAGGTATCAGCATCCACCAACACCTGCATGCGCACCGGCAAATACTGCAGTGACGGCGCAAACCAGACCTCCGCGATCATGTCGCGTTTGAGCGGATCCAACTCGCGTTGCGGCTTGGCATGGATGGCCTGGACCGGGCCGGCCGGCGTCTCCACGGTCACCGGGTCGCCCACCACGTAGCTCCACAGGTCAGAGCGGCGCGACAGGGCCAGGGGAAAGCTCACCTTGTCGCCTGCCCTCACCGGCGTGGGGTTGGTGCCGAACAACCAAGCCAACTGCACGAACTGACTGGCCGAATCCTGCGTGCCGCGCGGAGCCGGGCGACGTGTGCCGTCCTGCATCACCGTAGCCCCGGGCTGACCGCCTGAACCGGGTTCAAAATTCATCGTCACGCGACGCGTCCGGGAAAAGATCACCCGGGTGTCTTCCTCGTACCGACGAGGGACCAGACCGTCCGGGCCCAAGGACCCCTCGCTGACCACGCGGCGCGACATGACCGGTGCCACGCGCGGGCCAATGGCCACTTCCAATTCCACCCGGTAGCGGTCCCCGTCGCGCAACCACAGCACCTGGGCGTGGCCATTGAACTCGCCTCGGTAGTTGCCGCGAAGGCTGTAGCGAATGCGAGTGGATGGGGGCCAGGGGTCAGCCGGTATGACGCGTGAAGGCTCGCTAGGAGGCGGAGCCGGCATCACCTCGGGCAAGGGGATCGATGGTGGCGCCTCGGCCAACACGGGTGGGGGCTGCGGCTGCGACGCAGCCGGGTCTGCGGGGTTGGGCGATGCCGACCCCTCCAGGGGGAACGGATCCGCCCCCAGGGCCACCACGGGCTGCGGGGGAGAGCTTCGCCACTTGCGAACCGGCGCTGCGGGCTTGAGCGACCCTTCCACCACGACATCCACAGCCTTGGTTGCAGCCGGGGCTTCATGCCAAGACTCCATGGTGAGGGCCAACTGACGCCCCAGCAGCGCATGGCCCAACACCACCGCCGACACCACCACCGCGGCCAAAAGCCTCCGCCGTCCCGCGCGGCGCGCGGTGTGGGCTTCGACTGCGGCCACCTTCAACATCACGCGCTGGCGGTCCACCATTCCTTGCGGCGGGTCACGGCAGCGGTCTCGTTTGCACAATCGCGCTCACGACCGGTGCCCAAGGACCAACGCAGCGTGGGCAGGCGCGTCTGATCAGCGTTCGGCTTGAGGGCGAGATGAAGAATGCGCTGATCGCGAGTGATCATCAACTGAACCTCACGGTCCGCGTTGCTTCGCTTGGAAGCACGCGACACAGCGGCCTGCACGCCCTGCAAATGCGCCGGCAGCCAGCGCGCCGCATCGTCCAGCCGCCGCACACGCCAGCCCTGCACCGCCAGGATTTCATCGCCGGCGCACAGCCCCGCCGCCTCGGCCGCGCTGCCGCGCAGCACCTGCCGCACCACACAGCCTGTCACGGGCCCTTCGCTCAGGCGCAAGCCCCAGGCGGCCGACAGACGCTCGGGCTCATGGTCCTGGGCGATACCCATGGAAGGCAGGAGGCCAGTGACTGGCAATTCACCCGTGCCGTGCACCCAAGCCCGCAATTCACGCGTACAGGACCGGCCCGCCACCGCCTGCAGCGCGTGCGCGATGTCGTCCTCGGTGATGCCGATATTGCCCGGGTCGCGCTTGGCCGATAGACCACCGCGCACACCCCGCCGCGACCCCCGCTCCAGTCCCAGCGCCCACAGGTGTCGCATCACCGCATCCAGACTGCCTCGGCCTTCCTGGCGCAGGGTCAAGTCCAGGCACAAGGCCACCTGGGCACCCTTGGTGTAGTAGCTGATGGTGGAGTTGGGCGTGTTCTCGTCCTGCCGGTAGTACTTGTTCCACGCATCGAAACTGGCCTGCGCCACGGCCTGCACGCGGCGGCCAGGCATGCCCTGCACCAGCGTGGCCGTTTTGGCCAACAGCTTCAGGTAGCGTGCCCCATCAATGAGGCCGCAGCGCACCAGGGCCAGGTCGTCGTAGTAGGACGTGAAGCCTTCGAAGAACCACAGCAGCTCGGTGTAGTTCTCGCGCGTGTGATCGATGCTGCACAACTCCGCCGGCTTCAAGCGCTTGACGTTCCAGGTGTGGAAATACTCGTGGCTGATCAGGCCCAACAGCGTGAGGTAACCATCGCTCAAGGGCGCAGTAGCGGATTCGCCCAGCACGGGCAGGTCCTTGCGTGCGGCAATCAACGCCGTGCTGGCGCGGTGCTCCAGGCCCCCATAGCCGTCGTCCACCGCATTGAGCATGAACACGTAACGCTCGAAAGGCGGCTTGCCGCGCGCACCGTGCCAGAAGCGGATGTGCTCTTCGCAGATACGACGCGAATCCCGCAGCAGCCGATCACCGTCGAAGCCGGGCCAGGCACCGGCCACCACGAACTCGTGCTCCAACCCCTGGGCCTTGAAGGACCCGCGCCAGAACGTGCCCAGCTCAAAGGGGTGGTCCACCAGTTCGTCGTAATCCGCCGCACGCCAATGCAGTCCGCGCGTGGCATTCGGGCGCACCGGCATGGCCGTGGCCACGTCCCAGCCGCGGGGCAGCCCCACCAGGCTCAGGTCATGCGCCTGCTTCTCTCGGCCATGGACCCGCAGGCACAGGCTGGTGTTGTTGAAGAAGCCCCGCTGGGCCGACAGGAAAGCGGTGCGCACCAAGGTGTCGAAGGCATAGACCTCGTACTGCAGTTCCAGTGCCGCGCGCCCGCTGCACGACACCTGCCAGGTGGTCTTGTCCAGTTGCCGCACATCCGGTGACTTGCGGCCCTGGCGCGCGCGAAGGCCGCTGAGATGCCGGCCAAACTCCCGCACCATGTAGCTGCCTGCAATCCACACGGGCAGGCTCACCACTTGGGTGGACTCGGGTTCAGGAATGGTCAGCGTGACGCGGTAGGTGTGCGCGTGGGTGTCGGAGACATCGATGCGGTAGTGCACAGGCTGGGCACTCATGATCCGGCAGCTCCCAGGAAACAGCACAAGCTGGCCACGGCCGTGAGCCGGAAGCGAAGCGTCATCCAAGCCTGCAGGCCCAGGGCCGCATAACGGCGACGGTCGACGAGGTAGCAACCGATGATGGCTAAGCCCAGCACGAAGAGCCCCGCATACGGCGGCATCAGCACACCGAGCCAAGCCACCAACGATGGCACCACGCCCCAGACCAGGGTGGAATCCACCACCGAGCCGTTAGGCGCTTGGTTGCCTGCGTCCGCTGAAGCACTCGGGGCCAGCGCCATGGCGTGACCCCAATGAATGCCGCCCAGGAAAGACACGATCACTGCGCCGTAAGCCGAGAGAGCACCGGCCACATAGGGATGGGCTTCACCCGTGACCAACCACACCAGCAAAGCGCCGAGGATGAAGGGAATGAGGCCGGCATAGCCCAGGCGCCAGGCGATCAGCGGGGGCTGAGCCGACCACGCGGGGGAAGGCAGAACCGAGGTGTTCATGACTTGGGACTCTTCAATTGCGACAACATGCGCTCGACATCAGCCACCGGCAGGGCACCGTTGCGGCGCGATCCGTCCTCAAGGACGCTGGTGGGGGTGCTGTCGATGCGGTGCTTCTGGCCCAGTGCGGTGTTGCGCTCCAGCGCGGAAGCGTCGCAGCGGCCCATGGCCACCGGCGGCGTGCGGCCGTCCACCATCCAATCCCGCCAGGCCTTGGCCGGGTCGGCCGCGCACCAGATGTTGCGCGACTTCTCCTGCGAGTCCTTGCCCAGGATGGGATAGAGGAAGGTGTAGAGCGTGACGTCCTTCAGGTTCATCAGGTCGCGCTCGAAGCGCTTGCAGAAGCCGCAGTTCGGGTCGGAAAACACCACCAGCTTGCGGGCACCACTCCCCTGCTTGATGACGATGGCATCCTTCATCGGCAAGGCGGCGAATTGAATGGCCGTGAGCTTGTCGACGCGCTCGGCGGTGAGGTCCTTGCGCGTGCGGGTTTCGATCACCGGGCCCGAGATCAGGAAGTCGCCCTTGTCGTCCGTGTAGAGGATTTCCGTGCCAAAGCGCAGTTCCCACAAGCCGGGGACCGGGGCGCGCTGCACCTCGTCGGGCTTGGGCAGGCTGGGCATGCGCTCGGACAGGGCCTTGCGGATGGCGGCCTCCTGCGCAGTAGCATTTGCCGCGGCGGGCGCCACAGCAGCCGGCGCGGTGCCTGCTGTGGTCTGCGCCAGGGCGTCCACGCTCAGCGCCAACTGGCCACCGGCCAGGCAAGCAACAGCCAGCCCAAGCCCAATGGCCCGGCGGGTCAGCCCGCGCTTGAGCGCCGGCAGTTGATTCAAAAGGTTCATGCCACGATTGCGCAGGGTGCGCACCACAGGGTTGGAGTTTGCAAACAGATGCCACAGGCCGTCGGTGAGGCTTGCCATGGCCATGGTGGGCCCGGCGCGCCCTCGCGCCGCACGGGCCAGCAGTTTCTCGTCGCCAAGCTCACGCCAGGTTTCGCGTTCGGCCATCACCCGCGCCAGCGCGGCCACGTCGGCCAGGCCCAGGTTCAAGCCCTGCCCCGCCAAGGGGTGCACCGCGTGCGCGCTGTCGCCCAGCAACATCCAGCCCGCGCCATGCACCCGGGATGCGCGCCCCAGCACCAGCGGCCACGTACTGCGCGGGGCGGCCAAACGCAGGGCGCCACACCGCCCACCGGTGGCGGCGTTCAAGCGCTGCTCGAATTCGGCAGGTTCTGCATTCAACAAGCCTTGGGCGTCTTCAGCGGGCAAGGACCACACCACCCCATAGGAATGGCCGGCCTGCGGCGAATCGAAAGGCAGCAGCGCCAGCACGCTGGGTTGCCCAAACCACTGAGACGCCACACCGGCATGCGGCAGGTCGGCCACCACCCGGGTGGCCAGGGCGTGATGCCCGTAGGGTTGCCGCTCAAAGTGAACGCCCAAGGCCTCGCGCGCCTGTGAATCCTTGCCTTCGCACAACAAGAGAAGGTCACGGCTGCCAGCGGGGGTCATGAACACCTCGGGTGCCGGCGTCAGCGTCACGTGGGGTGCAAACCGCACCGCCTGCCGAAGCGCGTCTTCAAGCGCCGCCGCATCCACGATCCACGCCAGGGCCTCCACGCCCTGCTGCCAGGCCGAGAACTCGAGCTGCGCGGCCTCGTCACCTTCGATCTGCATTTCCAGCACCGGGCACACGCGCTCTGCCGGCAGGGCGTCCCACACCTTGAGCTGCTGGAGCAGGGCCACCGAGGCCGCATTCAGAGCGAAGGTACGCACGTCGCCGTCGAGCGAGGCGGTTGCGCTCGCCACGTTCAAGCGCCGCGGGGAGCCCTGCAGTTCCACGGGAATCCCCAGGCGGGCCAGAGCCAGGGCCGCGGCACAGCCGACAATACCGTCTCCCCGGACACGAACGCAGCCCGCACTGGCGGGGTCTGCCGCGACTGCTGAGGAAAGATTGCCTGTCATCTGCCCTATTGTCCTTCGCCTTCGCCCCGCCTGCCCATGACCAACGCCCAGACCCTCACCGTTGCCGAGTTGTGCCTGCACCCCTTGAAATCCGGCGCCGCGTTGCGCGTGGACCGCGCCACCATCAGCGACACCGGCCTGCAGTACGACCGCGAATGGATGGTGGTGGATGCGGACGGTGAATTCGTGAGCCAGCGTGAATTGCCGCGCATGACGCTCATCAAGCCCGAATTGCGCCACAGCGAACTCATCCTGCGCGCGCCGGGCATGCTGCCCCTGCATCTGCGCCTGGACGGTGCGGAGGGCGAAACACGCGTTCGGGTGTGGAATGACGAAATGCCCGCCTTCGATATGGGCAACCTGGCCGCGCAGTGGTGCCAGGACTTCCTGGGTGCCAAGGGCCTGCGCCTGGCCGCTTTCGACAACGAATCCCAGCGCCGCGCCGAAGCCCGCTACAGCGCGGGCACCGTGGCGCTCAACGCCTTCAGCGACGGTTTTCCCCTGCTGGTGCTCAGCCAGGCCTCGCTGGACGAATTCAACCGGCGCCTGCAGGCTGCGGGCCACGAGCCGGTAGGCCTGGAGCGCTTTCGCCCGAATCTGGTCCTCGCCGGTGTGGACACGCCCCACGGGGAAGACAGCATCAGCCGGTTGCACCTGGAAACCGCCGAAGGGCCGGTGGAGATTGCGCTCACCAAACCCTGCCCACGCTGCCCGATTCCGGACGTGGAACCCACCACCGGCGAGCGCCAGCCGCACATCAGCGACGTGCTGCGCACCTACCGCACGCACGAGCGACTGGGTGGCGCCATCGCCTTCGGCATGAATGGCGTGGTGGTGAAGGGCGTGGGCTGCACACTCAAACGTGGCGATGCGGTGACGGCGACGGTGGGGTTTTGAGCGGCGAGGCACCGGCGGCCCAGCCATCGCGGCGGCTGCCCACCTGGCAGCTGTTCGCCCTGGCCGTGTTCGTGTGGGGCACCACCTGGCACGCGATCGTCTACCAAATCGCCGAGACGCCGGTGGTGTGGGGCGTGGCGCTGCGCTTCGCATTGGCCGGTGCTTTCTGCGCGGCGGTGGCGGCGTGGCGCGGAGAGGCCCTGTGGATCGGCGCCCGGGGCGTAGGCTTGGCCGCGTTCCAGGGCGTGTTCATGTACAGCCTGAGCTACTTGTGCGTGTACGAGGCCGAACACCACGTGGCCTCGGGCCTGGTCGCGATCGGATACAGCCTCTCGCCCATCCTCAACGGCGTGGCGTCGCACCTCATCTGGAAGACGCCCTTGAGCCGCCGCTTCCTGCTGGGAGGCGCATTGGGCGTGGCTGGCGTGGTGCTGATCTTCGCGCCCGAGCTGCTGCGGGCCAACCCCCGGGGCAGCACCGCTCTCGGCTTGGTGTTCACCATTGCAGCGGTGTTGCTGTCCAGCGTGGGCAGCTTGTCCAGTTCACGCAACCGGGCCCGAGGCCTGCCCTTTTGGTCCACCATGGCCTGGGGCATGGGGGCGGGGTCGCTGTTGAGCCTTGCCGTGGCCGGCGTGCAGGGCACAGCCCTTCCCTGGCCGCTCAGCGGGACATGGTGGGCTTCCCTGCTGTACCTCTCCATTGCCGGGTCGGCCATTGCCTTTGCCTGCTTCCTGGGCCTGCAGCAGCGGCTGGGCCCGGGGCCCGCCTCCACGGTGGGCGTGGCCACGCCGGTGTTGGCGCTGGTGGTGAGCACCGCCGTGGAGGGCTTCGTGCCGGGTTGGTGGACCCTGGCCGGCGTGGTGCTGGCCCTCGGAGGAAGCGCCATGGCCTTGGGGCTCGGTGTTGGACTGGGGCGCCGTCCCTCTTAAAATGGCGGGTTTGCCGTGCGCAGCAATCCCCGCTGCCCGATTCGGCGCCTCCTGCGGCGCCCCAACCAGGAATTTCCATGAGCCTCCAGTGCGGCATCGTCGGCCTGCCCAACGTCGGCAAGTCCACCCTCTTCAATGCCCTGACCAAGGCCGGCATCGCCGCCGAGAACTATCCCTTCTGCACGATTGAGCCCAATGTGGGCGTGGTGGAAGTGCCCGACCCCCGCCTGCAGCAACTGGCCGACATCGTCAAGCCCGAGAAGATCGTGCCGGCGATCGTGGAGTTCGTGGACATCGCAGGCCTGGTGGCCGGTGCCAGCAAGGGCGAAGGGCTGGGCAACCAATTCCTGTCCCACATCCGCGAAACCGACGCCATCGTCAATGTGGTGCGCTGCTTCGAGGACCCCAACGTGATCCACGTGGCGGGCAAGGTGGACCCCATCTCCGACATCGAAGTCATTCAGACCGAACTGTGCCTGGCCGACCTGTCCACCGTGGAAAAGGGCCTGCAGCGCTACAGCAAGGTGGCCAAGGCCGGCGGCGACAAGGAAGCCTTGCGCCTCGTGGAGGTATTGAAGAAGTGCGAAGCCGTGCTCAATGAAGGCAAGCCGGTCCGCTCCATCGACTTCTCCAAGGAAGAGCGCGCGGTGCTCAAGCCCCTGTGCCTGATCACCGCCAAGCCGGCCATGTTCGTGGGCAATGTGAGCGAAGACGGTTTCGAGAACAACCCCTTCCTGGACCGCCTGACGGAGTACGCGGCGCAGCAGAACGCACCGGTGGTGGCCATCTGCGCCAAGACCGAGGCCGACCTGGCCGACATGAGCGACGAAGACCGCGCCTTGTTCCTGGCCGAGATGGGCCAGGATGAACCGGGCCTGAACCGCCTGATCCGCGCGGGCTTCAAGCTGTTGGGCCTGCAGACCTACTTCACGGCCGGTGTGAAGGAAGTGCGCGCCTGGACCGTGCCCATCGGCGCATCGGCGCCGCAAGCGGCGGGTGTCATCCACACCGACTTCGAACGTGGCTTCATTCGCGCCCAAACGATTGCGTTTGACGACTACATCGCCTTCAAGGGCGAGGGGGGCGCCAAGGAGGCGGGCAAGATGCGCGCGGAGGGCAAGGAATACATCGTCAAGGACGGTGACGTCTTGAATTTCCTCTTCAACGTGTGAGATTGGCGAATCATTTTTTCCAGTCTAATTCTGGTTTATAAAGATAGCGTACGCTTACTTCACGGAACCTTTTCGCGCTTAGCACTCAAAAACAAAGAGTGCTAACATTGATGCGAATAGGAGATGAGCCGTGTCCAACACCGCGATGACCCTGAACACATCCAAGGCCCTGGCCCTGCGCGACCCTTGGTCCATGGTCCCTTCGCTGGGCAACCTGGATGCCTACATCTCGGCCGTCAACCGCCTGCCCCTGCTGACGCAGGAGGAAGAACTCGACCTGGCCCGCAAACTGCGTGACGAAGGTGACCTGCAGGCCGCCGGTCGTCTGGTGTTGTCGCACCTGCGTCTGGTGGTGAGCCTTTCACGCCAATACCTGGGCTACGGCTTGCCCCAGGGCGACCTCATCCAGGAAGGGAATGTGGGCCTGATGAAGGCCGTCAAGCGCTTCGATCCCGAACAGGGCGTGCGCCTGGTGAGCTACGCCCTGCACTGGATCAAGGCCGAAATCCACGACTACATCCTGAAGAACTGGCGCTTGGTGAAGGTGGCCACCACCAAGGCCCAGCGCAAGTTGTTCTTCAACCTGCGCTCCATGAAGCAGGGCTTCAAGCAAGGCGCCTCGGAAGCCGACGGCGCCACCCATCGCAACACCTTGAGCGAAGCCGAGGTACAGGCCATTGCGCGCGATCTGCAGGTCAAGCCCGAAGAGGTGCTGGAGATGGAGATGCGCCTGTCCGGTGGCGACGTGCCGCTGGAGCCGCAGACCGACGACAGCGACGAGGTGGTGGCCCCCATCGCCTACCTGGCCGACGACACCTTTGAGCCCACCCGCGTGCTGGAAAGCCGCGGGCGCGATGCGCTCTCAGGCGACGGCATCACCCGCGCCCTGGCCGTGCTGGACGACCGCAGCCGTCGCATCGTGGAAGAGCGCTGGTTGAAGGTGAACGACGACGCCAGCGGCGGCATGACCCTGCACGAGCTGGCCGCCGAATACGGCGTGAGCGCCGAGCGCATCCGCCAGATTGAGGTGGCGGCCATGAAGAAGATGCGAAAGGCGCTGGAACCCGCCTGAACAGGGGGATTTACAGCCGCATTCAAGGGTTTTCCATCGAATCCGCTGGGGTCACTTGCTAGTATCCCCTTCACGCAAGCGTGGGCGAGCACCGTTCCCCACGGCGTGACCAACAGGATGCAGCATCATGGCCACCATCTTCGGCCGCTTCGGCCCCGGAAGAACTGAAACACTCATCGGCACAGCCCAGGATGACGAAATTCATCCCTTGGGAGGCAACGACGTCGTCGATGGCGGCCGCGGCCGAGATACCGTGTACATCGAATCGAACTCCACCGAGTTCAAGATTTCCACCATCAACGGAGTCACTTACCTGGATGTCACGTCGGGTGCATCGTCCGGTCAGGGGGTCACCGTGCGCAATGTGGAGAAACTCATCTTTCGCGACAAGACCGTTTCGTTGGACATCCCAGACCGGCTGATCGACACGCCGTCGGCAGACTTCATGGATGCGGGTCCGGGCCTGGACACCTTCACCATCAACGGACCGCGCGCCAATATCGCCGTCACCGGAAATTACGGTCCGGCCACCGTGTTGCTCAAGCGCAAGGATGGCAGTGCCGGAGACGACTTTCTGACCAACGTGGAGCGCCTGGAGTTCAACGGTGGCCAACGTGTGGCCCTGGACCTGGGCGCCGACGACTCCGCTGGCAAATCCGTGTTGCTGATCGGCGCGGTGTTGGGCAAGAGCCTGCTGCCGCTGAAGGAAGAACTGATGGGCACCGTGATCAGCCTCTTTGACCAGGGCTTCACGATGCCGCAACTGGCCGGTGCCTTGCTGCGCCTGCCCATCTGGGGTGGCACGCTCACCCCGACCAACAGCAACCAAGACATTGCCCGCTACTTGCTGCGCACGGTGAACAAGGCCGAACCCACTGAAGGTGCGGTCATGGCCGCAGCGGCCACCTTGACCGGCGAATCACCCGAGCAGCAGGGCACGTGGCTGGCCAACCTGGCGGCCTCGGCGGCGAACCAGGTCCAGGTGGACCTGGTGGGGCTGCAGACCAGCGGCTTCCAGTACAGCGTCGCCAGTGGCGGTTGATGCGGGCCTGCTGATACAGCCGTGCTGACGTGCCCAACTCAAGGGCGCGTCAGCACCGTTTCAACCGCCCAGGGGATATTCGAAGCCGGTGGCGGCCAAACCCACCAGGTCGATCTTGGCCACGTTGGCATCCGTCACCGCCAAAGTGGCGAGAAAATTTCCTTGAACTTGGCTGCTGATCGCCTGCGCGCCGGTGGCCACTTCCGCGGCGGTCGGCTCTGCGCCCTTGTTCACGCGCAACAGATAACGCGCAATATCTTCGGACGAATTCGTGGGGGTGAGCACCCCACCCCAGATGGGCAGGCGCATCACGGCGCCGGCCAACTGCGGCATCGTGAAGCCTTGGTCGAAAAGGTCGATGACCTGACCCAACAGTGCCGCCTTGCTCAGCGTTGCCTCACGCCCCAGCACGGCCCCGATCAGCAACAGCGCCTTGCCCGCACCGTCGTTCTTGGTGAGGTCTAACGCCACGGCCTTGTCGTCGAAGCGCAAACGTTCAATCCGGCGCACCTCGGCGGCCCCACTCGCCCCATCGCGCGCGGTCACGAACCATGACGTGGTGCCGTTCAACGGCTCCACTGCCCAGGCCAAGCGCGTACCCTTGAAGACCGCCCAGTCCAATCCACCATTGCCGTCCAGGATGTCACTGCCCCCGTTGCCCTGGAGTCGGTTGGGGCTGTCTGAGCCGATGATGAGATCGTCATAAGGGCTGCCCACCGCGTTTTCGATGGCCGTGCCCACCCCCAGCGAGAGGTTGTTCTTCAAGGGCTCGCCCGCGGAACTCAAACCCACCGAACTCAACCAGCCCGGACGCAGGTCGATCGAAGCCCCCACACCGGCGGTGGACGCATCCAGCGTGTCGTCGCCACCATCGTCCAGGATCAGGGCGTAGCCCTGGCGCGCCATGTCGGCGGCCATGTAGCGGTCTGTGCCGGTGGACACCGCCTTGGTGCCGTACAGGTAGCGCAGGGCCTGCATGTCCATCGTGCCGAACCAGGTGGGCCACATCCCATTGGTCTGGGCACTGCTGCGTTCGATCATCACCGAGTTGGACAGCGATGCGAAGCGCTCCAACAGCACCACCGCTCCGCTCGTGTCGGACTCACCCAGCGGATGCTGCAACCCCAGCGCGTGTCCGATTTCATGCAGAAGCGCGTAATAGCCCTCCTGGCCGGGGTTCATCACCGCCGCCGATTCCACGTCCAGCCACACATCGCCGGCCTGCGCCTTGCCACGGAAGAAGTCGGGGATGAAGGAATAGCCGCGCGTGTCGGTCTGCTGGTTGATGCCCAGGCGGATGTCACCAGCCGCGCCTGCCACTTCTCGAAAGGTCACGCCGGTCTGATCCTGCAGACGCGTGAACAGCTCACGCACCACCTTCTGCTGGGCCGCCGAGAAGGCCACGAAGCCGGTGCCTTCTTCAGCACCCTCGGTGGGGCGCTCGGTGAGAAAGCTGTAGCTGATGGTGGCCACGCTACCCGGCGCCTTGGTTTGCCATCCGGCCGCGCCCCGCAGAAGGATGTCTTGGCCGGCCTTGTCAAAGGACGCAAGCGTGGCCACTTCCATCGTGGTGCGGTTGGACCCCACCATGTAGTTGATCCACTCGATGTTGCGGAACTCGAAGGTGAAGGTCGGCATCGATTCGAGGTAGGCCTTCACCGACCGGCCATCCGCGGTCACTTGCATGACGAAGCGTCCCCTGTCGGGTGACTCGTCGACATAGAAATCCACAAAGTCTTCGCCGCCCCGCCCATCGATCAGGATCGTGCCCACCTGCGTGCCGCGCCAGGGATTCACATAGAAGGAGTCTCGGGTGCTGGAGCCATAGGCCGTATCACCGGGCTGCTTGAAGCCATGGATGGTATGGACATTGACCAGGGTGTCGCGTGTGCCCCACCCGTCCAGGGCGTAGCCCGCCTCCAGGTCCACGGTGATCGGCTTGGGCGAGGACCAGTACCAGACCGTGGCTTCATAGCGCAGCGACGGATCGACAATGACCGTGTCGTTCCCCTGGCCGGGCTGCACGGTGCCCCACTTGGCCGTGATGGTGATCTTGTCGTCACCCTCAAGTGCCTCGTACCGGTCGGCGGTCTTGAGCTCGTAGATGTCGGGCCCGCTGGTGCCGTTGATGACTGCCACGTGCTGGCCTCAGACGTAGCCGATGCCGCGGTTCTTGAAACCGGCCAGGTTCGGCATCGCCGCCACCACCTGCTCGGCCGTCAAGCCCATCCAGCGCATGGCGTCAGCCACGAACTGGTCCGTCGAGAACTGCGGCAACCACTGCCCGCGCTTGGGGTCATACAGCGATGCGTCGTCTGGGCCACCGGTTTGCAGTGTGGGGAAGGTGTCGCCGTACACCACACCGCCCTTGACTGCACCCCCCATGGCGAACCAGTGGTTGCCCCAGGCGTGGTCGGAACCCGCACCGGCGGCCGGGTCCAGCGTGCGGCCGAACTCGCTGATCACCAGGGTCAGCACTTGCGAATCCAGGCCCATGTCCACCATCGACTTGTCGAAGGCTGCCAGAGACTGTGCCACCACCTGCAGGCGGCGATCCAGGCCCGGGTTGGTGTCGCCCGTGTCCATCTGGCCAGTGTGCGTGTCGTAGCCGCCATCCTGCACCAGGTACATCTGGCGCTGGGCACCCACGGCCTTGCTGTAGCCGATGTGGCGCGCCACGAATGACAGGTCCCGAGGGAGTCCACTGAAGGCTGTGGAGGTGGGGAAGTCGCCCGTGGGGGCAGGACCCTTCTCGCGCCCTTTGGCGAACTCCAGCGAGTCCAGATAGGCCGTGCGCATGCTGCGCGCGAATTCGGCCTCATAGGCATTGGAGGACTGCAGCCTGGTGGCCCACTCGAGCCGCTGCGTCATGGAGTCGGCGGGGTTGCCGATGTTGGCCACACCCCAGTTCGAATTGCCGTTGCTGTCGGCCAGGCTCAAGGGCGTCGAATTCGAGACCAGCGCGGTGTAGTTGTTTGTCACCGAAATCAGGGGCTGCCGGCTGCGCAACTCCGGTGCCAGTCGGTCCATGGTGCGCCCTCCCCAACCACTGCGGTCTTCATCGCCCATCCAACCCTGCACCCACTGTTCTTGGTCGGAATGCGAGCCCAGAAACGGCGGCAGCTTGGCCGTGCGGCTGCGGACCTGTTCCAGTGTGGTGGGCTGGACCAGCGCACCCACGTTGGCCGCCACCGCCACGCGCTTGCGCTCGAACAGTTCATGCAGGGGGCGGATGGAAGGCGTGAAACCAAAGGTGTGGCCAATGTGCGTCCCGCTTAGGCGCAGAAGTGAATCCTTGGCCAGGGCCAGGGTGGGTCGAGCCTTGGCGTAGTCGGCATAAGCCCCATCCAAAGGCACCAGCACATTGTTGCCGTCAAAGCCACCGGCCAGGTGCACCACCACCACCGCCTTGTAGTCGGCCGCCTGCACGCGCGCCAGGGGTGCCAGGGCGGCGCCCAGCGAGGCCAGGCCGAAGGCACCCGCGCCAGCCAGGAATGATCGGCGTTGGACGCTCATTTGACCGCTCCCATGGGGGGCGTCATGGCCGCAAACTGCACCATGAACCCCAGCAATTGCGTGGCGCTTTCGCGCTGCCAGGACTGACCGGCCACGCCGTCCTTCAAGCCCTGTCGCACGGTGGGCGGCATCGCTCCACGGAAGTAGCGGTCGGACAGCGCGTCCAGCAAGGCATCGTCGGACACGGCCATGGCCTTCTTGAAAGACTCAACGTCGCAACCTGCCGCGCTGAGCACCGATTCACTCTGCCAGGCCCAGTTGTAGCGGCCCAGGCGGCGGGAGAACTCGCGGCTGACCAGGGTCTTCTGCTCCGGCGCCAACAGGTTTGAGCCCGGTGCACGGTGGTTGGGCGGGTAGAAATTGAACACCGATTCGGCCTGGAGCGGTCGTTGATCGGCCCAGAAATCGATGTCGCTGGGGTTGTCGCGCTGGCGCACGGCCAGGCGGCAACCCATGCCCCGGAGGATGCCGATATGCAGCAAGTAGGGCTCCCGGATGCGCCCGAAGCCTGCCGCGGATTTGCCAGGCACGTCACCGGCCCGCGCTTCGGCATCCAGCAGGATGGCCTTCACCACGGCGGCGAGGTCGCCGCGGGTTTGCTCGAACACAGTCGACACCCGCCTGAGATACGCCGACGAAGGATCGCTGGTGGTCAGCCCCTGGATCAGGCGCAGCGACACGAAGGGCGCCGTGTTGGGGTGCGCCATCAGGATATCAACCACGGAGTTGAGGTCCTTCACAGCATCGCCGCCGGCTGCGATGGTCTTGCCCAGCACCACTTTGGAACCCGTGTCGTGGTCGCCGGTGCTGCGCACGGCCATCGGCATGCCGTAATTGGCGAAGTTGTGGTTGTTCATCACGCGCTGCGATTCGGCGATAGGCACGAAGTCCCATCCCGTGAGTGCGCGCGTGATTTCGATGACATCCTTTTGGCTGTAGGTTTCGACTGGCTTACCGGCGGAGTCGCGCTGAACGCTGCCGTCGGGGTTCAGCATGACCATGCCCACCGAAAACAACTGCATCAACTCGCGGCCGTAGTTTTCATTGAGGCTGTAACGGCGGTTCTGGTTGTTGTCCAGGTAGTGCCCCATCGCCGGGCTGAGTGAGATTGCCTTGAGCAGGTCACCGTAGGTCCCAAGGGCACCGGTCATCAAGGTGTTCCAGTACTCGGAGCCGCCGTAGGCATTGACCTTGCGCGTGGAGGTGACCAGGAAATTCGACAGCACCCAGGCCACGCGCGTACGCAACTGGTCGTCGGCACCGACCGCCAGGTCGAACAGCGAATTCGTGTGGGTGGACCAGGCCCTGTCGTTGCGCGCCCGATCGGCCACTTGATCGAAGTTGATTAGGTCGGAGGGCGTGGTGATGCGCGTGGCCGGTTTGCGCACCTGTTCGTCGATCCAGGCAGCGTGGCCCCGCGTGCGCATGCGAGCCACCGCATCAGGCGACGGGCCCATGGTCGCCTGCTCAAGGAAGCGCGACGCCGCGTAGTGCGTGACGGACGGCGCCGAGGCGGACGCTGAGGTCACTTGGCCTGATAGGTTGGATGGCGGCGATGTCGAATCGCCATCACGCGCGCCGCCGCAGGCGGTCAGACCGCCCACCAGAACGAGGCCCCAAAGG
The DNA here is from genome assembly GCA_027487995.1 of Rubrivivax sp. Lineage (GTDB taxonomy): Bacteria > Pseudomonadota > Gammaproteobacteria > Burkholderiales > Burkholderiaceae_C > RFTU01. The sequence goes on from JAIYCN010000088.1 coordinate 20,414, forward strand.
GGGCGCGGGAGACGCTTCACGGTGAAGTGAAATCCACAGGAGTAAGCCTGGACATGTGCAAATCAACCTTTGCGCTGGATGCACGCTGTTGCATTTCACCACCAACACCCCCCAATATAATAACAACCATGGTGACATATCGGGATTTCGCAGGTACCGGTCCACCCAGCATCCGCGGAAAGAAAACCGACGTAAATTGGCGAGATGAGCAAACCCACGTCCCAACCTGTGGGCCTGCGCCGGCGCCAGGTCCTGTCATGGCTTTCCATCCCGCCGGTCCTGGCCGCAGGCGGGGCTGCTTTCGCGCCCAAGAGCACCGCAGCGCAGGTGGCGCAGCGTCTGCCCGCCTGGAATCTCCAGGGCCTTGAGGGCAACGTCACCTGGGCACCCACCACGCCCACGGGTAACGCCGCCGCATCTGCACCCTGGCTCTACCTCGACTTCTGGGCCTCTTGGTGCGGCCCCTGCCGCCTGTCCTTCCCCTGGATGAACCGAATGCACGAGCAGTGGTCGGCCAAGGGGCTGCGCATCGTGGCCGTCACCGTGGACCGCAGGCGGGAAGACGCCCTGTCCTTCCTGCGCGCCAACCCGGCCAAGTTTGAAGTCGCCCTGGACCCGCAGGCCGCCCTGGCGCGCAGCCTGGACGTCAAGACCATGCCCACCAGCCTGTTGGTGGCCCCGGACGGGCGCATCGTGCACCGGCACGAGGGCTTCACCGCCAGCCTGGGGGACAAAGCAGCGCAATCCATCAAGGAGGCCCTGGGCGGCTGACGCAGCCCAGGCGCGCGGTATCCTGCCCTTTCGACGGAGCATCCCCATGCGAAACACCCTCTTGTTTCTGCTGTGCAGCGCGGCAATGCTGGGCGGCTGCGCGCTGGCCCCGCAAGTCAACGTGGCCGCCTTCGACAAGGGCGACCTGGCCCGGCCGGCCATGCAATTCGACGCCGACCGGCTCGAATCCTCTTTTGCCGACCACATCTATTTCAGCAAGGAAGGCGCCTCGGGCGGGCGGTCCGTGGGCGGCGGAGGTTGCGGATGCAACTGAGTCCCACCCTCCAGGCCCTGAGCGCGGCCGCGGCCGGCTTGAGCCTGGGCTTGGCCGCGCCATCGGTTTCGGCCAGCACAGCGCCCACCGACACGGTGGTGTCCTACAAGCTGCTGAACTACAGGGACAGCCAGCCCGGCTTCAAGCGCATGTCCATCCGCGCGCCATCGGTGGGCGTGGTCACACCCCTGGGCGAAAAATGGAGCCTGGAAGGCTCGGCGGTGACGGACGCCATCTCCGGAGCCTCACCCGCCTACTATTCGGTGGTGGACAGCGCGCAGCGCATTGAGGAACGCCGCAACGCCGGAGACGCGCGGCTGACCCGCCACTGGTCGCACAGCAGTGCATCGTTGGGGGTGGCGCTCTCCAGCGAACCGGACTACCGTTCCCGCGTGCTCTCGCTGGGGGCCAGTTTCCAGACACCCGACCGCAACACCACCTTCAGCCTGGCCGCAGGCCACGCGGAAGACCGCATCCTGCCGCTGCGCCGCGGCGTCCGCGTGGAAAGCCACAAGCGCGTCACCGATGTGCTGCTGGGGGTCACGCAGGTCCTCACGCCGGTGGACATCGTGCAGCTCAACGTCACGCATGCCGTGGGCCATGGCGACTACAACGACCCCTACAAGCTGTTCGACAAGCGCCCCAACGAACGGCGGCAAACCGCGGTGTTGGCGCGCTGGAACCACTACTTCCGCGGCCCCGAGGCCACCTTGCGCCTGTCTGCACGCGACTACCGCGACAGCTTCGACATCCGGGCGCGCACCTTCAGCGTCGAATGGGTGCAGGCGCTGCCCGGAGGGTTCAGCGTCAGCCCCTTGTGGCGGCAGCACCGCCAGTCCGCGGCCTCGTTCTATTCGCCGCCCGACCCGGCCGACCCCGAAGCGCTGCGCATCCCGCCCGGCGTGATCCCGGGCCGCTCCATTCTCAGCTTCGACCAGCGTTTGTCAGCCTTCACCGCCCAGACAGTTGGCGTGCGCGTGGCCTGGCGCATCAACGCGCAGTGGACCACCGACCTGCGCTTGGAGCAGTACCGCCAGCGCAGCGCGGAAACGCCCTTCGATGCGCGGTTTTCGCACTGGGGTGTGAGCCGCACCTTCTGAAGGCTGAAGGCGATCGCACGCGGGCCGATGGACCTCTTCACCACCACCTTCAAGGCCTTGGGTGGGCCTGGTGAAATCCAGCTGGCAGCCCCCGACGAGGCCACCGCCCGGAGGTGGTTCAAGGCGGCGCTGGATGAGATCGATCGCATCGAAATCACCTATTCGCGCTACCGCCCGGACAGCCTGATCAGCCGCATCAATGCCGCGGCCGGCCACCATGGCGTGACCTGTGACGCGGAGATGCTGGGCCTGCTGGACGTGGCCCACGCGCTGCACGACCAAAGCGGTGGGCGCTTCGACATCAGCAGCGGCGTTTGGCGCCGCGCCTGGAACTTCCGTGACCCTGAAGCCGACATCCCCACCCAAGCGCAGTTGAACGAGCTGGCCCCATTGGTGGGATGGCACCGGGTGGAACGAGATGGAATGCAGGTGCGGCTGCCACGCGCCGGCATGGAGCTGGACTTCGGCGGCATCGGCAAGGAATACGCGGTGGACCGTGCAGCGGTGGTGCTGATGGAACACGGCGCACAACATGCCTTGGTGAACCTGGCCGGCGACCTGCGCGCCGTGGGCCCCAAGCCGGACGGATCACCGTGGCAGGTGGGCATTCAGCACCCCGAAAAGCCCGATGCAGTGATGGCCGAAATTCCGCTCGCAGAAGGTGCGCTGGCCACCAGTGGCGACTATCAGCGCTGCCTGTGGCGCCATGGCCGCCGCTACAGCCATCTGCTCAACGCCACCACGGGATGGCCGGTGGAGCACTGGCGCAGCATCAGTGTTCGCGCGCCCAGCGCCCTCTTGGCGGGCGGGCTGAGCACCTGTGCCATGCTGATGGAAGCCGAAGGCCTTGAACTGCTGAAACGCAGTGGGGTGGACTTTCTGGCGGTGGACGCCCACGGCGAGGTTCACACCCGCGCGGGGACGATGCCCTCAGGCGCGTGACAAGGCGCCGGCATCCACGGCCATGCGCACCGGTTTGCTCAACAGTTCCAGCAGGATCAAGGCGCGGTGCTTGCCGTCGACGCCCTGGTAGAGCGCCTCCAAGCCCTTGAAGGGCCCATCCGTCACCGTCACCATGTCCCCGGGCTGGAACAGATGCAGGGGATCGAACTGGGTCTCGCGTTCGCGCAGCCAGGTGATCAACTCCGGGGCTACGCGGGCCGGGCGGCCGCCGAACTGCACCAGTTGACGCACGCCCAAGGTGGACCGGATGGGCGCCCAGCTTCGGCCTTGGCCACTGCTGTCCAGGCGCACGAAGAGGTAGCGGGGGAACATGGGTTCGCTCACCATCGCCGCCTTGCCGCGGCGAACCTTCTGCACGGTCAGCGTGGGCAGATAGGACTCAAAGCCCTGGCGTTCCAGGTTCTCCAGCGCCACGGTTTCCTTGCGGGGATGCGTGTGCACGGCATACCAGCCCCAGACCCCCGCATCCGCGGCCGTCGGCGGAGCATCGATCGCAGGCGATGAATCCTCTGGTGTGTGGTCGGCGTTCATGCAGGCGCGCAAAGCGGATCACTGTAGCGCATGGACAGAATGCGCCACAATCCGTTCTGGCGGAGCCGGACTGTGGCCCTCGCCCTTACTTCTCCTTACTTTCATTACTTCGGGGCGTGCCCCAGCCCTACCCCTGAGCCACCGCGAGTCAACTCGTGGCCTTTGGCTTTTTTGCCGCAGCGGGTGGGCCACTTACCTTGATCATGACCATGAACACAGACGACTTCCGCGATCACGGCCCTGAGCGCCATGCACCCGTTCGCCGCACACGCCCGGCATCCGAACGCCACGTAGCCCTTGTCGACGCGCGGTTCTGGAACTGGCTGCAGGACGAAGATCAGGCCGGCGACGGCGCGGCAGGCTCTGTGCACGCCGCCCAGGACGAACTGCAGCGGGTGGTTCAGCACCAAGGATCACGGCTCGTTCGCACCCTGTGGTTCACCGACCAGGACTTCGACGGCGCCGTGCCGGGCCTGCAGGTGCGCCGCGTGCCGTCCAATGCGCAGGACCGCGGCGTGACCATGCTGCGCGCCATGGCGCAGGACCTGCTGGCACTGGCCGAACACGGCTCGGTGGACCGGGTGTTGGTGGTCAGTGACGACGACCGCTTGCTGCTGGCGGTGGACGAGGCCCAGCGCCGAGGCCTGCAGGTGGACATGCTGGTGGATGGGGAATCGCAAGACCTCAAGGCGCTGCGCGAAGAAGACCCAAACTGGGCCAGCCTGCTGCTGAGCGCAGACCGGTTGGTGGTGCTGGGTGGCGGGGAGACCACCTCTCGCGCACCGCGCCAGCGCAACACCGCGATGATGGGCGAATCCCGACCGCGGCGCGAAGCGCCGAGCGCCGAAGCCAGCGGCATCATCGAAGACGAGATCCTCACCTGGTGGGACGACGAAACGCCCGACCAGCGCGACCACTGGCGCCAGGAAATCCAGGCCGCCCGCGGCATTCCACAGGAACTGGACCGTCAGCTCCTGCTGCGCATCAGCCGACGCTTGGGCCAGCCCTTGAGCCCGGCTGAAAAGTCCATGATGCGCCAGCAGGTGCGCCAACAGATTGCCGGCGAAGGCGGTGGTGGTGCCGTGGCGGCTACGACGACGCCAACAGACGCTTGATGTCGGCCTCAATGGCCGCCGCCGGTTGGCCATGCCGCATGAACAACCGCACGCGGCCCTGCGGGTCGAACACATAGGACCCGGCGGTGTGGTCCATGGTGTAGGTGTCGGGCGTCTTGCCCGGTACCTTGGCAAAGAACACCTTGAAGTCTTGCGCGGTGGCCTTGGTCTGTGCCTCATCCCCGCGCAGGGCCACCACATCGTCACCGAAGGACTGGGCGTAGGCCTTCAGGATTTCAGGCGTGTCGCGCGCGGGGTCCAGTGACACGAACACCGGCTGCACGCGTGCGCCGTCCGCGCCCAAGGCCTTGCGCACCTGGGCCAGTTCAGCCAATGTGGTGGGGCACACGTCCGGGCACTGCGTGTAGCCGAAGAACACCACCACCACCTTGCCTTTGAATTCGTCCAGGCGCCTGACGCGGCCATCGGGGTCGGGCAGTTCCAGCTTGTTGGCGTAGCTGGCACCGGTGATGTCGATGGCGGTGAACCCGCCTTGGGACGCCGTGGAGCCGCCTGCACCACCCCGGTCACAGCCCGACAACAGAAAAGCGAAGGCCAGCATCAGCGCCCACGCTGCCGTTGACCATACGCCACTGGCGGGCACCCGCCATCCATTCCACGCATTCATGGTGTTCCTCTCACAGTCCCGGGAACAAGGGCGGCAGCAGAGGTCCCATCCACGGCCGCAGGTAGTGGTCCAGCAACAGCGCGGCAAACAGCAGCGACAGATGCCAAATGGAGAAGCGGAAGGTCTTGCGGGCCAGCGCATCGCTGTACTCACGCATCAGCCGCCATCCGTACCAAATGAACTGCAGCCCCAGCCACAGGGCGGCAGCCAGGTAGATCGCACCGCTCAGGCCAAACAGCACCGGCAGCAGCGTGGAGGCCATCAGCACCAGGGTGTAGAGGAAGATCTGCAGCCGCGTGTATTCACTGCCATGCGTGACCGGCAGCATGGGCAGACCGGCGCGGGCGTAGTCTTCCGTGCGGTACAGCGCCAGGGCCCAGAAGTGGGGTGGCGTCCACAGGAAGATGATCATCACCAGCAGCACGCCGAAGGCGCCCACTTCATTGGTCATGGCCGTCCAGCCGAGCAGGGGCGGCATCGCGCCCGATGCGCCGCCGATCACGATGTTCTGCGGCGTCAGGGGCTTGAGCACCACGGTGTACACGATGGCGTAGCCAACGAAGGTGGCCAGCGTCAGCCACATCGTCAAGGGGTTGACCGCGGCATACAGCACCACGCAGCCGATGCTGCACAGCACCGCCGAAAACATCAGGGCCTGCGTGTTGCTCAGTTCGCCCTTGGCCGTGGGCCGCCACGCGGTGCGCGCCATGCGGCGGTCAATCTGCTGTTCGACCAGACAGTTGAACGCCGCAGCCGCCGCAGCCACGAGCCAGATGCCCGCACTGGCCAGGCCCACACGGCCCCAGTCAGCGGCCGATGGCCAGCCGGGAACGGCCAGCAACATGCCGATGAAGGCACAGAAGACGATGAGCTGCACCACACGAGGCTTGGTCAGCGCGTAGTACTGGCGCACGCGTGAGGCCTGCGGCGCAGCAGCGGCAGCGGTGATCGGAGACGTGGCGGACATCGGGTTTCGAACAGCTAAGGGCGCGATTCTAAAGAGCGCGCCCGCATCCACAGCGTGGACAGACCCACCACCAGTGCCGCAGCGCCACCCGTGTGCGAAACCGCCGCCAGCAAGGGCCAGCCCAACACCACGTTGGAGATGCCCGTGGCGGTCTGCCACAGGGCTACTCCGGCGAAGAACAACGCCCAGCGGCGCAGTGTGCGGGCCTCTTCCTCGGTGCCCAGATGGATGCGGCCGTGAGCGGCACTGGAGGCCAAGGCCGCAGCCGCCTGCGCCCGCTTCCACAAGGCCCAGGCCATGGCCACCAGTGCGGCCAGCACCACGTAGGCCATCAGGCGGTGGGTGTAGTGGATGGCCGTCAGGGCGTCCATCTCCAAAGTGCTGCCCTGCGCGTTCAGGCCCAGATGGCGGCGCAGTGCGAATCCTTCGGCAAAGTCCATCGGCGGCCACCAACTGCCGTGGCAGGTGGGGAAATCGGTGCAGGCCAGCACCGCGTAGTTGGTGCTCACCCAGCCTCCCAACGCAATCTGCAGGGTGCTCAATGCTGCCAACACGGTGAGGGCCAGGCGCCAGCGCTGCGGCCGAGCGGCCGCGTCGAACAGACCGGCGTGGCTTTGACCATCGCGCAGGCGGTATCCCTCGGCCTGGATGGCCAGCAGCATCAACAGGCCCAGCCCGCCCAACAAGTGCGTGGTGACGATGGCCGGGTACAGCTTCATCGTCACCGTCAACGCGCCGAACAGGCCCTGCAGGCACACCCACACCAAGGTCGCCGTGGGCCACCACGGTGAGGGCAGCGCGCTGTGGCTCACGCGGCTTGACGATTGACGGCGGTGCAGGGCCCAGGCCGTGGCGGTCATCACCAGGATCAACACCCCCACCGCCGTGGCC
>JAIYCN010000377.1 GCA_027487995.1 Rubrivivax sp.
GGCGGTTTCGGGGGTGAATCCACCAGGACACGCCCCCGATCGTCGGCGATCCTGCTGATGAGGTTGGGCGGCACCCGGTAGCCCCCGTTGGCGAAGACCGCATAGCCTGTGGCCATCTGCATGGGCGTGACCGAACCGGCACCGAGCGCCATGGTGAGATAGGCTGGATGGCGCTCGGCCTCGAAGCCGAAGCGGGTGACCCACTCCTGCGCATTCTTCGCACCCACGCCCTGCAGGATGCGGATGGACACCATGTTCTTGGACTTGGCCAATGCGGTTCGCAGGCTCATCGGGCCGTCGAACTTGCCGTCGTAGTTCTTGGGCTCCCAGGCCTGACTGCCGGTGGCGCCGGCGTCGAAGAACAGCGGTGCATCGTTGATGACCGTGGCGCCGGTGTAGCCCTTTTCAAGCGCGGCCGAGTAGATGAAGGGCTTGAAGCTCGAACCCGGTTGACGCCAGGCCTGAGTCACGTGGTTGAACTTGTTCTTGCGCCAGTCGAAGCCGCCCACCATGGCGCGCACGGCGCCGGTTTTGGGGTCGAGCGATACGAAGGCGCCCTCGACTTCAGGCAGTTGAGTGAGCACCCATCGCTTGTTGTCCTGCACCACGCGCACGATGGAGCCGCGGCGAATCTGCTTCTGGGCGGGCGCTTTTTCGGCGAGGCCCGAGGCCACAGGCTTCAGGCCGTCTCCGCTGATGACGACTTCCTCGCCCGACTGGAGTGAGGCCAAGACCCTGGTGGGGCTGGCTTCCAACACCACGGCGGCCTTGATCTCGTCGTTGTCGGGGTGGTCGGTGAGGGCCTCGGCCACGCGAGCGTCCACCTCGTCGGGGTCGCTGGGCAGGGACACGTAGCCCTCGGGGCCGCGGTACACCTGCCGCTTTTCGTACTCGAGGATGCCGCGGCGAAGCGCGCGGTAGGCGGCCATCTGCTCGGCCGAATCGAGGGTGAGCGTGACGCTCAGGCCTCGCGTGTAGGTGTCCTCGCCGTACTGACTGAAGACGAGTTGTCGAGCCACCTCGGCGGCATACTCGGCATGGATGGGCAGGGTGGTGCCGCTGCGCAGCCGCAGCGGCTCGCGTTGGGCCTGTTGGGCCTGCAGCGGCGTGATGTGGCCGTTGTCGAGCATGCGCTCGATGATGTAGCGTTGGCGGGCCTTTGCGCGCTTGGGATTGGCCACGGGGTTGTAGGCCGAAGGCGCCTTGGGTATGCCGGCCAGCATGGCGGCCTCGGCGACCGTGAGGTCCTTCAACGGCTTGCCGAAATAGGTTTCCGCGGCCGCTGCAAAGCCGTAGGCGCGCTGACCCAGGTAAATCTGGTTGAGGTAGAGCTCCAGGATCTCGTCCTTGCTCAGCTGGGATTCGATCTTGTAGGCGAGCAGGGCCTCGTAGATCTTGCGGATGTACTTCTTCTCCGAGGACAGATAGAAGGTCCGCGCCACCTGCATGGTGATGGTGGAGGCGCCCTGGCTGCGCGCCTGCCCGAGGTTGGCCACGATGGAACGCAACACGCCCACGTAGTCGATGCCGCCGTGCTCGTAGAAGCGCGCGTCCTCGATGGACAGGACGGCGCTCTTCATCACTGCCGGTATCTCGGCAATCGGCGTATAGCTGCGCCGCTCCTCACCGAACTCGCCTAAAAGCGCGCCGTCGGCGCTGTAGATGCGCATGGGCAGTTTGGGGCGGTAGTCGCCCAGGCCCTTGATGTCGGGCAGATTGGGATAGGCCAATGCCAATGCCAGGCCACCTGCGAGTGCGGCGGCCAAGGCGGCTCCCACGGTCAGCATTGCCAGGAGCAAGAAGAATCGGGTTAGGACGCGACCCGGCGATCGAATAGACGCCGCAGGGGCTTCCAAACCGTTGCTGTTGGGGTTGGGTGGGCGGGGATTGGGGTCGGGCATGAGGCGGGCTGCAGATGACGCCCCCAGTTTGTGGGGTTGCATCACCAACCACGGAATTATAGAAACGCAGAGAACGTGAATTCTGCTCGCTGCAGGCGTGATGGGGGCAGCCGTGCATGGAGAATGCGCGCAGGGAGGTCCTGGATGGGCCAAAAAAGTACGGAGAGTCGGCGACATGCGGTTTTGGTCAAGCCTGAAGGCGCCCCGGATGGCCCTGGGGCTGGACATCGGTCCATCCACGGTCAAGCTCGTGGAGCTGGCTCGTTCGGGACGCGGTGAATGGACACTCATCGCCCATGCACGAGCAACCGTGCCGGGCGGTGCCGTGGTGGATGGGCAAATTGAGCGCCTAGATTCCGTGGCCGACGCGGTGCGCGACCTCGTACGCCGCGCGGGGGTGCGTTCACGCCGGGTGGCCATGGCGCTCCCGACCAAGAACGTGATTCTTCGCCGCATTCGCATGCGATCGAATATGAGCGACGAGGAAGCGGCGGTTCATGTCGAAACCGAGGCAGCGAGTTTCGTGCCGTTCCCTTTGGAGGACCTCGCGCTGGATTTCAACGTCATCGGGCCAGCGGCTGGATCGGCGTCCGAGGTGGACGTGCTGATTGCCGCTGCCCGAAAAGACCGGGTGCAGGACCGATTGGCCTTGGCCGAGGCGGCCGGCCTGGAGCCGATGATCGTGGAGACCGAGTCCAACGCGTCTCAACTGGCGCTGCGGGAGTGGCGGCGCCGCGGAGGGCGCCTGCAGCCCGATGAAACCATGGCCCTCATCGAATTGGGGCACGAGTCGACGAACCTCAAGGTCATCGCCGGTGAGGACATCCTCTTTGAGCGCGAGCAGGCCTGGGGGGCGCGGCAGTTGATCGACCGGGTGATGCGCCAGTTCGGTCTCAACGAGGAACAGGCCCGTGCCGGTCAGCTGGTGGGCGAGTTGCCTGCAGCGTACGCCGCGGAGCTGGTGCCCGACCATGCCAACGCGACTGCCCGTGAGATTGACCGCCTGTTGCAATTTTTCTACGCCGGGTCTCCGGGACGCCGGCTTTCGGGCATCGTGTTGGCCGGCGGTGCCGCTGCACTGGACGGATTGGCGTCGCGGGTATCCGATGCCACGGGTGTGCAGGCCGTGGTGATCGACCCCTTTGAGCACATGCTGGTCGGTCCGGGTGTGGACCACCGCACCCTGGCGGGCCAATCGGCGGCCTACTTGCAGGCCTGCGGTCTGGCCCTGCGGAGTTTCGAGTCGTGAACTTCATCAACCTGATGCCTCATCGGCACCGGCGTCTGGAGCAGCGCCGCCGTCGCTTTGTCACCGGCCTGGGTTTGTGCGTCCTCGTGTCTTGCGCACTGGTGGTGGTGGCCTCGTTCACGCTGGAGCGTTTGCAGGCCGCGCAGATGGCCCGCAATGCTGTGTTGGAGCAGGCCAAGACGGCGCTGCAGAAGCAGGAGGCTGAAGTCCGGCGTCTTCAGATAGAGATTGCGGCACTGGAGCAGCGGCAGGCCACGGTGGCCGGGCTGCAGCAGCAGCGCAATGTGCCGGTGGCCCTGTTCAACGAACTGGCTCGCGTGGCGCCGCCGGGTTTGGCGTTGGCCGTGCTGCGCCAGAGCGACCTGAAGCTGACTGTCACGGGCGTGGCAGCCTCCAACGAACGGGTCTCGGACTTGATGGCCCTTCTGCAGAGCGAGTCCTCGGTCTTCCATCAGCCAGAGCTGGTGGAGATGCGAACGCTGAGCCCGACCAGACCTGCCCGACCTGGCGCGACCGCCCAGCCCGCGGTCGACGTGGATTCCCAGACGGAACGCATGGTGGAGTTCACACTGACCACGGTGATCCGCCGTGATGGCCTGGTCTCGGAGCCACAGCCATGAGTACGGCTCGCCTGTACAACTCCACAAGCCCGAACGACCCGGGCACCTGGACCCCACAACGACAGCGAGTGATCTGGGCCACCGCGTTTGTGGGGGTTCTGGCCTTGGCCTGGGTCTTTTGGCTCTCCGATGAGTTGGCACGCTGGACGGCCGAGCGTGACCGTGAAGCGGTGCTGCGCGAAGAGCACATCACCATGGTGCAGCGGATCAAGGCCCTGCAGTCGCTGCAGGACCGCAAGGTGCAGCTTGAAGACGAGTTGGGCCGTCTGCAAAAGCAACTGCCGGCGGCAGCGGAGATGGAAGGCCTGCTCAGGGGCATCACCGCTGCTGGACGGGTCCGGGGTCTCCAGTTCGAACTGTTTCGCCCGGCGCCTGTGCAACTCCAGGACGGCTACGCGGAGATGCCGGTGGCGGTACGGGTGGTCGGCGGGTACCACGACATCGGTGCATTCCTGGGAGATTTGGCACGCCTTCCCCGCATCGTCACGCTGCACAACATCGTGCTGATGCCGCAGTCACAAGTGGTGGGCGGCGACCGCGCCCCGTTGCTCACGGGTTCACGGCTCTTGGTGATGGAAGCGACCTTGAGAACCTATCGCGCTTTGGACAACCAGGAGGCGGTGCAGCTTCGGCGTCGCAACCATCAGCGTGCGGCCGGTGAGAACGGGACGGCGCAGGCCGGCGCTGCGGGCGCCAGACCGGCAGCGGGGGCAGCACGATGAGCAGACGGATCGGTCAACCTTCACCGCGAATTGCGGTGCTGGCCGCGGCGGCGTGGGCACTCCTGTTGACGGCTTGCGGGGCCGACACCACGGATCTCAAGCGCTGGATGGAAGAGCAGCAAGCGGTGCGCGGCCCGGATGCTGCGGCGTCAGCTCCGGCGTTGCCGGCGTACCGCGCCATGGCCTACAGGGGTGACTCCGCCGGAGACCCCTTTGACTCGACGCGGCTGGAGCCCGCGGCGCGAGATGGCGTGGACCGACTGGGTCAGGACCCGAGGGCTGCACTGCCCTTGCTGGAGCGCACGCCCTTGGAAGCGATGCAGATGGTGGGTGCGGTGGACCGGGGAGGGGAACGCCTGGCGCTGCTGCGCCTGGATGGCGCCCTGCAGGCCGTGCGGATTGGACAGCGGTTGGGCGTGCATGGGGGCACCGTCCAGCAGATTTCGGATCGGTCCTTGACCGTGAGTGAGCCGGTGCGTGACGCATTTGGTCGCACCACGCGCCGGACCAGCATTCTCATACTCAAGGAGGCCAGACCATGAGGCGAACGGCTGAAGTCAAGCCGGCCGTGGCGGCTTGGACGATCGGGGTCATTTCACTGTTGTTCACGGCACCTGTGGCCTGGGCCCAGGTGGCAAGCGAATATGCACGTCCCCCGGCGCAAGCGCAGGCGCAGTACACGGGCGATAAGCTGTCGCTGAACTTCCAGAACATCGATGTTCGGGCTGTCCTCCAGGTGATTGCGGACTTCACCAACCTCAACGTGGTGACCAGTGACTCGGTGGCGGGGACCGTCACGCTGCGCCTGAAGGATGTGCCATGGGATCAGGCACTGGACATCATCCTGCAGTCCAAGGGGCTGGGGGTGCGGCGCAGTGGCAGTGTCATGTTGATTGCGCCGCGCGAGGAACTCGCGGCCAAGGATCAGGCCGATCTTGAGGTGCGTCGGAAGATCAGCGAACTCGAGGCCATGCGCACCGAGTCTTTCCAACTGAACTACAGCCGCGCAGAAGAAGTGGCCCGTGGCCTGCTCGGTGCCACGATTGGGACACCCACCGTCGGGGCTGGCATTCCCGGAACGGCAGGGCTGCCGCCGATGGCCGCGCCTGTGGTGCCGGGACAACCCGGTGCAGCAGCTTCGCCGCGCATCCTGTCTTCGCGGGGAAGCGTGATTGCCGTCTCCCGCACCAATCAGCTGTTCGTGACCGACATCCCGTCGAAGATCGATCAGGTACGTGCCTTGATCGAGAAGATCGACATCCCGGTCAAGCAGGTGCTGATCGAGGCCCGGATCGTGGAGGCCACGGACACCTTTGGACGTTCGCTGGGTGTGAAGCTGGGACTCAATGACCTGCGCATGCAGCAGGGCCAGGCCGCAGGCTCGTTCATCGGCGGCGGGCGCTATGTGGTGGGAGGCAACTACCTGGCCGCGGGGACCCAAACGCTGCAGCCGGGGGCGCCCTTCGTGCAGCCTGGGATGCAGCGGGAGACGCCCAGTCAGGCCTTCACGAACACGCAGTTCGTCAACCTGCCGGCCGCGCCCCTCAATGGTGTCGACCCGGCCACATTCGCCCTTTCGCTCTTCGGCGCATCGGCCAACCGGTTCCTGAACCTGGAGATTTCGGCGCTGGAGGCCGATGGCCGCGGCAAAGTGGTGTCGAGCCCGCGCATCGTGACGGCCGATCAGGTGGAGGCCTACATCAAACAGGGCTTCCGCATTCCCTACCGCGGGGCGCCCAATGCACTGGGCTCGACGTCGCAGGTTCAGTTCCAGGAAGCCAACCTGAAGCTCACCGTCACGCCGCAGATCACGCCCGAGGGGAATGTGATCCTCAACGTGATGGTGAACAAGGACAGCCTGGGCAATCTCACGCCCGATGGTCGCGAGATCAACACCAAGGAGGTGAAGACCAAGGTGCTCGTGGAGAACGGCGGCACGGTGGTGATTGGCGGCATCTACGAGCAGGAAGAGTTGGATTCCCGTTCGAAGGTCCCGCTGTTGGGTGACTTGCCTGTGTTGGGAACGCTGTTCCGCACGTCGGGCCGTGAGTCCCGGCGCACCGAGCTGCTGGTCTTCCTGACGCCCAAGGTGATGGCCGACACGAAGTCCGGCTCCCGTTGATCCCGCGTCCGTTAGCATTCCGGGGTGGGAACCCGTGAACCAAGCCAACTTGCCCAGGGCCTGAGCCTGGCCCTGGTGGCCATGCCGGGCGCCGGCAAGACGACCGTGGGTCGTGTGTTGGCGCGGCAGTTGAATCTGCCCTTTGTCGACGCCGACCAGGAGATTGAGCGGCGCTTGGGGATGAGCATCAAGGACTATTTCGCCCAAAGTGGCGAAGCTGCCTTCCGGGATGTGGAGGCAGACGTGATTGCAGAATTGGCCAATGGCCGGCCGATGGTGTTGGCCACCGGGGGCGGCGCCGTTCTGCGGGAAGCCAACCGAGACGCCCTGCATACGCATTGCACGGTGGTGTATTTGCGCTCTACCGTCGAAGAGTTGTTCCGTCGCTTGCGACATGATCGCCAGCGCCCCTTGCTGCAGGTGGCCGACCCCTTGCGTCGGCTGAAGGATCTCTTCCGCGAGCGTGATCCCTTGTATCGACAAACCGCGCACTTCGTCATTGAAACGGGGCGGCCTTCGGTGCACGGGTTGGCGGGGATGATCCTGATGCAACTCGAGTTGGCCGGGCGCATCGACCCGGCGCAGGTGCCGTCTCCGGTCGACCCAGGTGTGAACTTCGCGCCTTAAACTGTGCGGATGCATGCGTCATCGGCACCTGTTCAGACGATTCGGATCGACCTCGGCGATCGTTCTTACCCGATCCTGATCGGCAGCGGTCTTCTGTCGGACGCCCAGAGTTGGGCGGGCCTTCCTCGCGCGGCCACGGCAGTGGTGGTGAGCAACGTGACCGTGGCGCCCTTGTACATGGGCATCGTGTGCAAGGCGCTGGGCGCTCACTACGGGCGCGTGTTGGAGGTGGTGCTTCCTGACGGTGAGGCGCACAAGGATTGGCACAGCTTGAACACGGTGTTCGATCACCTGCTGGACCAGGCCTGTGATCGACGCACGGTTCTGTTCGCCCTGGGTGGTGGTGTGATCGGAGATCTCACGGGATTCGCCGCGGCCTGCTACATGCGAGGCGTTCCCTTCGTGCAGGTGCCCACCACGCTGTTGGCGCAGGTGGATTCTTCGGTAGGCGGCAAGACGGCGATCAACCATCCCCTGGGCAAGAACATGATCGGGGCGTTCTACCAGCCCCAACGCGTGCTCTGTGACCTGGATGTGCTGGCTACTCTGCCCGACCGTGAATACAGCGCGGGGCTTGCTGAAGTCATCAAGTACGGCCCCATTGCCGATGAGGCGTTTCTTTCGTGGATCGAGTCCTCACTGGACGCCCTGTTGGCCCGCGATGTGGTGGCGCTCACCCATGCGGTGCGCCGCTCCTGTGAAATCAAGGCCTGGGTGGTGGGTCAGGATGAACGCGAGAGCGGTCTGCGGGCCATCCTCAACTTCGGTCACACATTCGGTCATGCCATCGAGGCGGGGCTGGGCTACGGTGAGTGGCTGCATGGTGAAGCCGTGGGCTGCGGCATGGTGATGGCCGCTGAGCTGTCGCATCGGCTGGGTTTGATGCCGTCTTCGTTTGTGCCGCGGCTGCGGTCCTTGATTGAGCGCGCAGGCTTGCCGGTGACGGCTCCTGACCTGGGTGTGGATCGCTATCTGGAACTGATGCGCGTGGACAAGAAGGCGGAGGATGGGGCGATCCGCTTCGTGGTCATCGAGGCGCTGGGCCGCGCAGGAATGCGTGCGGCCGATGATGACCTGGTGAGTGAGGTGATTCAGGCGCATGTGGGTTGAACTGGCTGCCTATGCCTTGAACCCCGCGCAATCGCGGGGGCGGCGTGTGGCCGAGGTGGCGGCCTTCGACCGCAACGACTTTCAGCGTGACCGTGACCGCATCGTGCACAGCACGGCCTTTCGCCGCCTCGTCTACAAGACGCAGGTGTTCCTCAACCATGAGGGTGACCTGTTTCGCACGCGTCTGACCCACAGCCTGGAGGTGGCGCAACTGGGCCGCTCGATGGCGCGCAGCCTGTGTCTGCATGAAGACCTGGTGGAGGCGTTGGCCTTGGCGCACGACCTGGGGCACACCCCGTTTGGTCATGCCGGGCAGGACGCGCTGAACCACTGCATGAAACCGTACGGCGGCTTCGAGCACAACCTGCAGAGCCTGCGCGTGGTGGATGTGCTGGAGCAGCGCTATCCAAACTTTGACGGATTGAACCTGTGCTTCGAGACGCGTGAAGGCATCCTCAAGCATTGCTCCGTGAGGGTGGCGCGACACATGGAAACCGTGGAGCCCGATGGGGTGGCGCGGCGTTTCCTGAAGGGGTGGCAGGCCAGCCTTGAGGCGCAGTTGTGCAATCTGGCCGATGAGGTGGCGTACAACGCGCACGACATCGACGATGGCGTGCGATCGGGATTGA
>JAIYCN010000232.1 GCA_027487995.1 Rubrivivax sp.
CCCAACTGCAGCAGCACCTGGGGCCGGAGGTACTGGTGCGCGACTGGACGCGCACCAACCGAAACTGGTTCGACGCCGTGCAACTGGAAAAGCGACTGATGTTCATCATCCTCACCTTGATCGTGGCGGTGGCGGCCTTCAACCTGGTGAGCACCTTGGTCATGACGGTAACGGACAAGCGGGCCGACATTGCCATCTTGCGTACCCTGGGTGCCAGTCCTCGCAGCATCATGGCCATCTTCATGGTGCAGGGCGCCACGGCAGGCATCATGGGCACAGCCGCAGGTGTGGGCATGGGCCTGGCTGTGGCCTTCAATGTCGACACGCTGGTGCCGGCCTTGGAGCGGCTGTTGTCCACCAGTTTCCTGCCGGGCTCCATCTATGTGATCAGCCGCATGCCCAGCGACCCGCAGTGGGCGGACATCCTGCCTATCGGGCTGGTGTCTCTGGTGCTGGCGTTCCTGGCCACCCTCTATCCCAGCTGGCGCGCCTCGCGCGTACAGCCGGCCCAGGCGCTGCGGTATGAATGAGTCGGGTGTGATGGCAGGCGGCGTTCCAGGTTCAAGGCCCGTCATCGAGGCCCGAGCCGTTTCACGGCGCTACACCGAGGGCACGCTGGACGTGAGCGTGCTCGAAGGCGTGGACCTGCGTGTCATGCCGGGGCAGACCATGGCGCTGGTGGGCGCCTCCGGTTCTGGCAAGAGCACGCTGCTGCATGTGCTGGGGGGTCTGGATGAACCCACGGCCGGTGAAGTGCGTCTGATGGGCCGCACTTGGACTCAAATGAACGTGGCCGAGCAGGGCCGCTGGCGCAACCAGAATCTGGGCTTCGTTTACCAGTTCCACCATCTATTGCCGGAGTTCACCGCGCTGGACAACGTGGCCATGCCGCTGCGCATTCGCCGTCTCCCGGTGGATGAGGCGCGCGAGCAGGCCCTGCAAGCCCTGCAATCGGTGGGCCTGGGCGAGCGCGCGTTGCACCGTCCCGCTGAACTGTCGGGTGGCGAGCGTCAACGCGTGGCCGTGGCCCGCGCCTTGGTCACACGGCCGGCCTGCATCCTGGCGGATGAGCCCACGGGCAACCTGGACCGCCGCACCGCCGATGCGGTGTTTGACCTGCTGCTGCAACGCACGCGGGCTGAAGGCGCTGCCCTGTTGGTGGTGACGCACGACGAACATCTGGCGCGGCGCTGCGATGTGCGCCTGGAACTCTCCGGCGGCCGGGTGGCTGGCGATGGACTGGATCGACACCCATTGCCACCTTGACGCGCCGGAGTTTGCGCATGATGTGCACGCGGTGGTGAGCCGGGCACGCGCGGCTGGTGTGGGTCGGCTGGTGCTGCCTGCCGTCCGTGTGGCGGATGCCGCGCGGGTTCGGGAACTGGCCCATGCCGTGGATGGTGTTTATGCGCTTGGCATCCATCCCTTGGCTGTGCAGGAGTCCCCGGAAGACGATCTTGCGGGCTTGGCTCAATTGTTGAGCCAGTGGCGCAACGACAAGCGCTTGGTGGCCGTGGGCGAGATTGGCCTGGACCACTTCGTGCCCGGGCATGACCGGCAGCGACAGTTCCATTTTTATGAAGCGCAATTGCGGCTGGCTCGGGACCTTGATCTGCCCGTGCTGCTGCATGTGCGGCGCTCAGCCGACCATCTGCTCAAGGGCCTGCGCCACATCCCCGTGCGTGGCGGCATAGCGCACGCCTTCAACGGCAGTCACCAACAGGCGCAGGCTTTTGTGGATCTGGGCTTCGCACTGGGATTTGGCGGCACGCTCACCTTCGAGCGTTCACTGCAAATCCGCCGCCTGGCCACCGACTTGCCTGCGGAACATCTGATGCTGGAGACCGACGCGCCGGACATCCCACCCCAGTGGCTGTACCGGCCGGCGGCGCAGCGCCATGAACACCCAACAGCCCGCAATGAGCCGGCAGAGTTGCCGCGCATTGCAGGTGTGATGGCCGAACTGCGGCAGTGGTCCTTGCAGGACACGGCCCGCATCACCTCCACCAATGCGCAACGGGTCCTGCCCCGCCTGCGCTTACTTGCCGAGCCGACATGAGCCGATCCACCGAAGACGACCTCCCCATGGTGACGGTCTCCGAGCATGCGGGCGTTCGTTATCTGCACTTGGACTCGCCCTGGGTGCAGGGTGCCATGCGATTGTCCAAGCCCGATGCGGTTGAACTGGAATATGTGCGCCGCATGCTGGCGTGCCTGTTGTGGCGCCCGCTGGACGACATGCGTGTGGGCCGGGCTGTGCAATTGGGCTTGGGTGCGGCGGCCATCACCCGCTTCACCCATGGGCCCTTGGGCTTGGACACCACCGCCATCGAGCTCAACCCCGCGGTCATTCGCGCGTGCCGCATGTGTTTTCGCTTGCCAACCGATGGGCCACGGCTGCGGGTGCTCTGCGAGGACGCCGGTTCTTGGATTGCGCGGACGGAGCACGCCGGCAGCATCAACTTGCTGCATGTGGATCTGTACGACCACGAAGCCGCCGCGCCGGTGCTGGACAGCGAGGCCTTCTACGCCCATTGCCACGCCGCCTTGGCCCCAGGTGGGGTGATGGCGGTGAACCTCTTTGGCCGCCTGTCGAGCTTCGAGCACAGCGCGCAACGCATCGTGCAGGCCTTCGGGCGTGACCAGGTTTGGCGCGTGCAGGCCACCAAGGAGGGCAACACGGTGGTGGTGGCTGGGCGCGGAGTGGTGGTGCCCGGGCGCGAGGAATTGACCCAGCGCGCCCGCTGGATCGAGGCCCATCTGGGTTTGCCGGCCACGAAGTGGCTGCGGATGATCAGGCCCCTGTAGCCCTTGCTGCGCCTGCAGGCACCGCCGACAGCGGCCGGGCATGTGCGTGTAAACCACACGACGGGGAGGGTTGAGCCTCCCTAGAATCGCCTATAGGGCGCCCGACTTGGTGTAGCGCCGGAGGTTTGCGGATGAAGATCAAGAGTCAGCAGGATTTCTGGTCCGGCCTGATGTTCCTGCTGGTGGGGGCGCTCTTCGCTTGGGGCGCGATTTCCAACTACAGCTTCGGCTCCTCGGCCCGTCCGGGACCTGGCTACTTTCCGTTTGGCCTGGGCGTGATCCTGTCCATCATCGGAGCCTTCATCCTGTTCGAGGCGCTGACCATCGAGACGGAAGACGGCGAACCCCTGGGCGACATCGCTTGGCGCCCCTTGCTGGTCATCCTGGTGTCGATTGCCGGGTTCGGGTTCATCCTGCCGCGGCTGGGCATGTTCATCAGCCTGCCGCTGTTGGTGATCGTTTCCAGCCTGGCCAGCGACGAGTTCAGTTGGAAAGGCGCTATTGGCGGTGCCGTGTTCCTCACCATCTTTTCCTGGGTCATCTTCATCAAGGGCCTCGGACTGACCATTCCCCTGCTGCCGGCCTTCCTTCAGGCCTCCGGTACCTGAGAGGCTGCACACCATGGATCTGCTTTCAAATCTGGCACTGGGCTTTCAGACCGCGCTGACTTTCCAGAATCTGGCCTACGCTCTGTTCGGTGCCGTACTCGGCACCCTCATCGGCGTGCTGCCGGGCCTGGGCCCCGTGGCGACCATCGCCATGTTGCTGCCCAGCATCTACACGCTGGACGCCACGCCCGCACTCATCATGTTGGCCGGCATCTACTATGGCGCGCAATACGGTGGCTCCACCACGGCCATCCTGATCAACGTGCCGGGTGAGTCCTCTTCGGTGGTCACGGCGCTGGACGGTTACAAGATGGCGCGCAAGGGCCGCGCGGGGCAAGCTCTGGCGGCCGCCGGCTTGGGCTCCTTCTTCGCGGGTTGTGTGGGCACGGTGATCATCGCGGCCTTCGCGCCCCCGCTGACCGAACTCGCCTTCAAGTTCGGCCCGGCCGAGTACTTCTCGCTGATGGTGCTGGGCCTGATCGGCGCTGTGGTGCTGGCCTCGGGCTCGCTGGTCAAGGCCATCGCGATGATCATCCTGGGCTTGTTGCTCGGGCAGATCAACACGGACGTGATCTCCGGCGTGCCTCGATACAGCTTCGACATTCCCGAACTCACCGACGGCATCGGCTTCGTGGCGATTGCCATGGGCGTGTTCGGTTTCGGTGAAATCATCGCCAACCTGGGCATGCCCTCCGAAGACCGGCAGGTGTTCACCAAGGAGGTGAAGGGCCTGTTGCCGACCAAGCAAGACATCAAGGACGGCTTGCCGGCCGTGCTGCGCGGCACCGCGTTGGGCTCCATCCTGGGCGTGCTGCCCGGCGGTGGCGCGCTGTTGTCGGCCTTTGCGGCCTATACGGTGGAAAAGAAGCTGCCGCTCAAGCCCCACGAAGTGCCCTTCGGTGAAGGCAATATCCGTGGCGTGGCGGGTCCCGAGTCGGCCAACAACGCCGGCGCGCAGACCTCCTTCATTCCCATGCTCACGCTGGGCATTCCACCGAATGCCGTGATGGCGCTGATGGTGGGAGCGATGACCATCAAGGGCATCCAACCCGGCCCGCAGGTGATGACCAGCAACCCGGACCTCTTCTGGGGTTTGATCGCCTCGATGTGGATCGGCAACCTGATGCTGGTGATCCTGAATCTGCCGCTCATCGGCATCTGGATCAAGCTGCTCACCGTGCCCTACCGTCTGCTGTACCCCGCCATCCTGGTGTTCTGTTGCATCGGCCTGTACACGCTGAACAACAACAATTTCGACATCTACATGGCCGTGGGCTTCGGCTTGATGGGCTACATCTTCTACAAACTCAAGTGCGAGCCCGCGCCGCTGCTGCTGGGCTTCATCCTGGGTCCGATGATGGAAGAGAACCTCCGCCGTGCGCTGCTGCTGTCACGCGGGGACTGGTCGGCCTTCGTCACCCGTCCGCTGTCGGCTGGCTTGCTGGCTGCCGCCGTGCTGATGATCGTGGTGGTGTCGCTGCCCTCGATCAAGCGAGGCCGCGAGAAGGCTTTCCAGGAAGACTAGCGGAAGTCCCAGCCGAACTGGAACATCACGGCAGCGTCGCCCACGGCATGAACCGTGAGCGACACCTGCCGATTGAACTGCCATCCGATCGAGGCGAGTGCACCGGGTGAGAAGCCGTTGTAGTTGAACGGCACTTTGTCCTGGTACTTGCCACGGTATCCGTACATCAGGCCTCCCGAGAGTTGCCCGAACAACTGGGGGTGACCCATCAGCGACGGGAAGCGTTTGCCCACGAACAGGTAGGCGCTGGGCTGACCAAATGAATTGCTGAAGAAGGACCCACCGGCCAGCCAGTTGTCGGCACGCTGGCGCTCCAGGCCGATGGCCCAGACGTCGGAGTGCTCGTTGCTCGGGCGAATATGGGGGGCATAAGGTGCCACCACGGCACGCCAATGATGGTCTGCAGCATTGGCCGCACCCGAGCCCGTGGCGACACCGTAAGACCCAGTCGACTGCGCCATGGTGCCGCCGCTGCCTATCGTGAGCAGCGCGCCCAAGGCTGAGCGCGTGCAAACCCGCTGGAAAATGGAGATCATCATGGGTTGGGCATTGTGCCCGCCCCTTCAATCCCCATCCCATCCACCATGAACTTCGACTACAGCCCCCGCTACAGCAGCCGCCGCACACCGGTCTTCGGGCGCGACGTCGCGGCCACGTCCCATCCGTTTGCGGCGCAAGCGGGCCTGAAGATGCTGCAGGCCGGTGGCAGTGCGGTGGACGCGGCCGTGGCCATGGCCGCCTGCATGACCGTGGTGGAGCCCTGCAGCAACGGCCTGGGCTCCGACCTGTTTGCCCTCGTGTGGGACGGTTCGCAGCTCTTGGGCCTCAACGCCTCGGGCCATTCTCCGGCTGCGTGGACGCCGGCGTACTTCAAGGCGAAGTATGGCGAGCAGATGCCCCGCCGCGGCGTGGACGCCATCACCGTACCGGGTGCGGTGTCGGGCTGGACGGCTCTGCACCGCCGCCTGGGGCGCTTGCCTTTCGGGGATGTGCTGGCCCCGGCCATCGACATTGCCGCGCGCGGCTATGGGGTTCCGGTGGTGGTCCATGAGAAGTGGACCCTGGCCGCGGGCGTGGAGGAGCTGACCCGCCAGCCCGGCTTCGCGCAAGTGTTCCTGCCGCATGGCCGCGCACCGCATGTGGGCGAGCGTTTTGCCATGCCCGCGGCTTCGCGCACCTTGGCCGAGATTGCGCGCACACACGGTGAGTCTTTCTACCGGGGCGAGATTGCACAGGCCATCGCCGCCTACGTGCAAACGCATGGTGGCGCGCTGACAGCCGAGGACATGGCCGCCTATGAGCCCGAGTGGGTCACCCCCCTGGCACAGGACTACAAGGGCCACACGCTGCACGAGATTCCGCCCAACGGGCAGGGCATTGCCGCGCAGATGGCCGCTGGCATCCTGGAGCACCTGAACGTGGCCGAGCATTCGGTGGACAGCATCATGAGCTGCCATCTGCAGATCGAGGCCATGAAGCTGGCCTTTGCCGATGTGTACCGCCACGTCAGCGATTCGCGCACCATGAAGCTCACGCCCTCGCAGATGCTGGACCCGGCCTATCTGGCCGAGCGCGCCCGCCTCATCGACCGCACCCGTGCGCAGGATTTCAAGGCAGGCAACCTGCCGCGTGGCGGCACCATCTATCTCACCGCGGCCGACCGCAGCGGCATGATGGTCAGCCTCATCCAAAGCAACTACATGGGCTTCGGGTCGGGTGTGGTGTTGCCCGATTGGGGCATCAGCCTGCAGAACCGCGGCAACGGCTTCACGCTGGACGAATCCAGCCCCAATGTGGTGGCGCCTCGCAAGCGTCCCTTCCACACCATCATCCCGGCCTTCCTCACCAAAGGCGGGCAGCCGGTGATGAGCTTCGGCGTGATGGGCGGGCACATGCAGCCGCAAGGCCATCTGCAGACCATGGTGCGCATGTTGGACTATCACCAGAACCCGCAGATGGCCTGCGATGGTCCGCGTTGGCGCGTCAACGGTGGCTTGTCGCTGAACGTGGAGCCGCACATGCCGGCGGCCACGGTGCAAGGGCTGGCGGCGCTGGGGCACCAGCTCGACGGCCTGAACGACACCTACATGGATTTCGGCGCCGGGCAGTTCATCTGGCGCCTGGGTGACCCGGGTGTGGATGGCTATGTGGCGGCCAGCGACCCGCGGCGCGACGGCGCCGCCGTGGCCTGGTGAGTGTCTTCACCGCCAGTGGCGGCGCACTCACGCGCGCCCGCTTCTGGCAGGGCATGGTGCTGGCGGTGGCCGGGGCTTTGGGCTTTGCGGCCAAGGCCGTACTGGCCAAGCTGATGTACCGCCACGGGGTGGACGCTGTCACGGTGGTGGCGTGGCGCATGCTGTTGGCACTGCCCTTCTTTTTGGCCATGGCCGCGTGGGCGGTATGGCGCGTTCCGTCGGGTGAAAAGGCGCCCACGCCGCTGACCGCGCGTGACTGGCGCATCATCGGTGCGCTGGGGTTCTCCGGCTACTACTTCTCCAGCATGCTCGACTTCTACGGGCTGATGTACATCTCGGCCAGTCTGGAGCGGCTCATCCTGTACCTGGGCCCAACCTTCGTGATGGTGCTGGCGGTACTCGTGCTCAAGAAGAGCGTGACCGCGCGCCAGTGGTTGGCCGCGGGCATCAGTTACACGGGCGTGTTGCTGGTGTTCGGGCACGAGTGGGTGGAGCAGGGTGCAGCCGGCGGCGAGGGCTCGGCACGAACTGCCTTGGGGGCGGCCCTGGTGCTGGGCAGCGCGGTGAGCTACTCGGCCTACCTGCTGGCCAGCGGGGAAGTGGTCTCGCGCCTGGGGTCGCTTCGGCTCACTGGCTTGGCCAGCAGCGTGGCCTGCGGGCTGTGCCTACTGCACTTCGCCGTCGTCAATCCTTGGTCGGCCCTGCTGGTGCCCGAGCCGGTGTTCTGGATGAGCGTGACGAATGCGCTGCTGTGCACGGTAATGCCGGTGCTGGCGGTGATGATGGCCATCGAGCGTTTGGGCCCTGCCATGACCTCGCAGGTGGGCATGATCGGGCCGTTGGCCACCATTGGCCTTGGCGTGTGGTTGTTGGGCGAGCCGTTTACCGTTTGGATTCTGGCCGGCACGGTGCTGGTGCTGCTGGGAGTGGGGCTGCTCGCACGATGGCGTTGATGGGCAGGGCGCATCGGCAGCGGTGCCGCCTTGCTTCAGATTTGGATGATTGAAACCTGAAGGAACGTGACATGGATCTTGGAATTGCAGGCCGTTGGGCCCTGGTGTGTGCCGCCAGCAAGGGTTTGGGGCGGGGCTGTGCGCAAGCCCTGGTGGCCGAGGGCGTGAATGTGGTGATCACCGCGCGCGGTGACGAGGCCCTTCAGGCGACGGCGCGTGACCTGCGCGCGCTGAACCCCGCGGTCACGGTTCATGCGGTGGCCGGTGACATCACCACGCCGGAAGGACGTGCCTCTGCTTTGGCGGCATGCCCACAGGTGGACATCCTGGTCAACAACGCCGGTGGCCCGCCGCCCGGTGATTTCCGGGACTGGGACCGCGACGCCTGGATCAAGGCCCTGGAGGCCAACATGCTGACGCCGATTGAACTGATCAGGGCCACGGTGGATGGTATGGCGCAGCGCGGCTTTGGACGCATCGTCAACATCACCTCGGCTGCCGTGAAGGCGCCCATTGACGTGCTGGGCCTGAGCAATGGCGCGCGTTCGGGCCTCACGGGTTTTGTGGCGGGTGTGGCGCGTCAGAAGCGCCTGGCCTCGCGCAACGTCACCATCAACGCGCTGTTGCCGGGGCCCTTTGACACCGACCGCCTGCGCACCACGCTGGCCGGTGCCGCACGCGCATCAGGAAAAACGGTGGAGGAGGTGGCCGCTGCACGTCGCGATTCCAACCCCGCAGGCCGCTTCGGCACCGCCGAGGAGTTTGGTGCCGCGTGCGCCTTCCTGTGCAGTGCCCACGCGGGCTACATCAACGGGCAGAACATCCTGCTCGATGGTGGCGCGTTTCCGGGGACCTTCTGACCTCAGGCTTCAGGCCTTGCGCCTGAAGGAGGACAGCGCAATACCGCCCACGATCAGGCCAAAGGCCATCAGGTGGTAACCCTGCGGCCACTGCCCCAGCAGTGCGCCCTGCATGAGTCCTGCGAACAGCGGCGTGAGGTTGGCAAACAGCGCAGCCAGGGCGGGGCCCACCCGCGCCACGCCGATACCCCAACTGCGGTAGGCGATGATGGACGGGCCCAATGCGGTGAACAGCACGGCCACCACCACGCCCCAGGACCACTGCACGTCCGCCGGCGCCACCGCCGCTTCCACGCCGGCTGACAGTGCTGCCCAGCCGATGCCAAATACCGTTTGAACCACGAGAAAGCCAGCCCAGTCCTCGCTGGGTTTGGGCAGACCCGTCTGCAGGGCCTGGGGTGGGCGCGACAGCATCCAGCTGTACACGCACCAGGAGATGATGGCCCCGATCATCATCACGTCTCCCGGTACGAACGCGATGTCGGCCAGCCGCGCGAAATCTCCGCGAGACAGCACCAGCAGGACGCCCGCCAGTGAACAGGCCGCACTCACCAACTCGCGTGGGCCAGGCTTCTGGCCATAGAACAGTGCGCCGATGGACAACATCCACAGCGGCGAACTCGCGGCAATGAGCGTCACATTCAGTGGGGTCGAGGTGGTGAGCGCCAGGTACTGCAACGCGTTGTAGGCCCCCACGCCCAGCAGACCGAGGATGGCCAGCGGAACACGCCGCTCCCACAGCGCGGCGCGTTGCTCGGCGGTTTTCAACACATGCCAGCCCAGGGGCAGCAGGATGGCCAGGGCCAGCGACCAGCGCATCAGGTTGAGCAGCAGCGGCGGCACCAGCCCCACCATCAGTCGACCCACCACGGCATTACCTGCCCACATCAGGGGCGGTAGCAGCATGATGAGGATCAATCGAGCGTTGAGGCGGTCGGGCATCGCGAGGATTATGGGGTGGCAGCCCCGCCCGTGTGCGAAGCCGCAAGGCTGCACTCATCCAACGGCAACGCAGGGTTGAGTCGCCGGTGGCACACTCCGGGAAAATTTCAGGAGATCCCATGCCCACCACGGTTCGCGCCATCCAGATCGCCGAGTTCGGCGGCCCCGAGAAGATGCAGGTTGTCCAGCGCGAGGTGGGCGACCCCGGCCCTGGTGAAATCCGCATCCGCCACAAGGCGGTGGGTCTGAACTACATCGATGTCTACATGCGCACGGGCCTGTACCCCAATGCGCTGCCCATGACCCTGGGCATGGAAGGCGCCGGCATCGTGGAAGCGGTGGGTGAGGGCGTGACGCACCTCAAGGTGGGTGACCGCGCGGCCTACGCCAGTCAGCCCCCGGGCAGTTATTGCGAAGCCCGCGTGATGCCGGCCAAGTGCGTGGTGCAGTTGCCCGAGGCCATCAGCTTCGAAGAAGGCGCGGCCATGATGCTCAAGGGCCTGACCGTGCAGTACCTGCTGAAGAAGACGCAGCCCCAAGGCGGTCTGCAGGCCGGTGACCACATCCTCTTCCACGCCGCCGCCGGTGGCGTGGGCCTGATCGCCTGCCAATGGGCGCGCGCCATGGGTCTGCAGCTCATCGGCACCGCCGGTGGCCCCGACAAGTGCAAGCTGGCACTTGAACACGGTGCGGCGCACGTCATCGACTACCGCAGTGAGAACTTCGTGGAGCGCGTGAAGGCCATCACCGGCGGCAAGGGTGTGAAGGTCGTGTACGACTCCATCGGCAAGGACACCTTCGAAGGCTCGCTCGATTGCCTGCGCCCCTTCGGCCTGATGGCCACCTATGGCAACGCCTCCGGTCCGGTGCCGCCCTTCAACCTGGGTCAGCTTGGCGCCAAGGGTTCGCTGTTCGTGACGCGGCCCACGCTGTTTTCGCATCTGGCCACGCGCGAGAGCACGCAGGCCATGGCCGACGACTTGTTTGCCATGGTCACCAGCGGCCAGGTGAAGATTCGCATCGACCAGCGTTTCCCGCTGGAGCAGGTGGGCCAGGCGCATGCCAGCCTGGAGAGCCGCAAGACCACGGGCTCGACCATCCTCACGGTCTGAGTCTCGCTGCGGCCGCGCCTTCAGCGGCCGCGGCGCACCCTCAGAATCTCATCCAGGATCAGGCACGCTGCGCCCAGCGTGATGGCGCTGTCTGCCAGGTTGAAGGCCGGAAAGTGCCAGCCGCCGGCGTGGAAGTCCAGCATGTCCACCACATAGCCGTGGACCGCGCGGTCGATCACGTTGCCCAAGGCGCCACCCAGGATCATGGTGATGGCAAAGCAGAACAGGCGCTGCCCGGCGTGGCGGTGCAGCATCCAGATGATGAAGACCGA
>JAIYCN010000338.1 GCA_027487995.1 Rubrivivax sp.
GCTGGTACCGGGCGGCACGACGCGACAAGCCCGATGTGCTGAAGCTCACCCAGGATGAGCTGATGCGGCATGAGGCCGCAGGCATCACGACGCAGGCCTTCCCCAAAATTGTTCGCTTGGGTGGCGTGGATTGCAGTGCCACCTACCTGCACGAGCCTGGCGACCCCAAGGACGGCTTGACGGTGACGGTGCCCCTGTATGCCCTCAACCAGGTGCAGGAGGCGCGGTGCGAGTGGCTGGTGCCGGGCATGCTCAAGGAGAAGGTGCAGGCCCTGTGCAAGTCCCTGCATCAGAAGGCCCGGTCGCGCCTGGTGCCGCTGCCTGAATTCGCGGCCGAGTTCTGCGAATTGGCGCGCTTCGGAGACGGCGCGCTGATCGACGTCTTGCTGAAAGCGGTCCGCGAACGCACGCAATTGGCCGTGCAGCGGGCGGACTTCAAGTTGGAGCAACTGCCGCCGCACCTGCTGATGAACCTGCGGGTCGTGGACGAGCACGGCCGCCAGTTGGGGATGGGCCGGCATGTGGCGGCACTCAAGGCAGAGTGGGGCGCGCAGGCGCGCGGGGCATTCCAGGCGCTGGCGGCCTTGCGGGTCGGGGCGCCTGCTGTGCCTGTTGCGCCGGCGTCTTCAGTCGAGGCTTTGACGGGTGGTGCGGGTCAGGGGGCTGAACACGTTGACACCAAGCGTTCCGGTGCTGGCGGCAGTCGTTCCATGGATTCCACCGCAGCGCCTGTGGCGGAGGACCGTTTGCACACCGCATGGGACTTCGGTGAACTGCCCGAGCTGATGGAAATTCGCCGCAAGGGCCAGGTGCTGATCGGCTTTCCGGCTTTGGTGGATCAGGGCGGCGGAGTGCGCATCGAGGTGTTTGACGAGCCCGACCAAGCGCAGGCCTTGCACCGGATGGGCTTGAGGCGCTTGCTGGCTTTGGCGGTGCGCGAGCCGCTGAAATACCTCGAGAAGAACATCCCCGACCTTCAGCGCATGGCAGTGGCCTACATGGGCCTGGGAACCGAGCAGGAGCTCAAGGACCAGATCATCCAGATTTCATTGGATCGTGCGTTTCTGGGTGAAGCGTTGCCGACCGACGCAGCTTCCTTCCAGCGCACGGTGGACCAAGGGCGGCCACGTCTGAACCTGGTGGCGCAGGAGGTGGCCCGCTTGGCCGGGCAGGTGCTGGTGGAGTTTGCGGCTGCGCAGCGCAAGCTGCGCGACGCTCGTTTGCCGCGTGACGCACAGGAGGACCTTCAGGCGCAGCTGCAGCGCCTGGTAGGCAAGCGCTTCATTGCCGACGTACCGTGGTCACAACTGCAGCATCTACCGCGCTACCTCAAGGGCGTGGTCCTTCGGATCGACAAGCAGCGCGCCGATGCCGAACGGGATGTGCAACGTCTGGCGGAACTGCGGCCGCTGGAGCAGCGTTGGTTGCGGCGGGTTCAGGAGCTCAAGGGACGACGGGACGAACGCCTAGACGAGTTCCGCTGGCTGCTCGAAGAGCTCCGGGTCAGCCTGTTCGCACAGGAGCTGCGCACGCCGCAGCCGGTGAGCGTCAAGCGGCTCGAGAAGGTCTGGGCGCAGCTCCAGGGCTGATTCAGAAGAGTTCGATGCGGGGCCCATTGGCCGTGGCCAACTTGAGCGGCTGATTGCCGTTGGCGTCGGTGCCCTCCTTGTGCGCGGTTCCATCGGCCGGTTCGGCCCCTTCGCTCCAGTCCTCTGCCAAGACCTCGCCGCCTGTGGCCGACGCATGGGCGACACGCTGGGAATGCATCACGTAGTTGCTGGTCCAGGTGGCGAGCAATTCTTCGAGCAGCACGGGCGGGGGCGGGGCCTCGCCATCGATGAGTTCGTAGATCTGTGAAAAGTGCTCGGACAGGCTGGACATGGCATCCTTGATGTGCTCCAACAACTGTCGATTGATGTCCTGGAACTGCATGTCCCCGAGCGTTTCAATGATGTCGCTGTTGACCTCGGCCATGCCGCTGTCCATGCTGGTGCTCAATTCACCCAGGTAGGGAACGACCTCCGCCAGGGTCTGGCCCATCACCTGTACGTGGCGCGCGACTTCCTCCAGTTGCGTGGCGGCGCTGGAGCCCTGCATGGACTCTGCATTGGCGAGTTCATCATCAATGGTGGCGGCCGCAGCCTGGATGCCTTCGGTGATCTGTCGCGCAGCCTCCGCCGTTTGCGTGGACAAGCGACGAACCTCGGTGGCCACCACCTTGAACCCCGCACCCTCACGCCCGGCACGAGCAGCCTCGATTGAGGCGTTGATGGCCAGCAGGTTCGTCTGCCGGGAGATGTCGCTGATCAGCGCAGCCAGGGGCGAAAGCTGGCGCACTTGCTCGGCCACGGCGCGAATACGGTCCTGGTTGGCCCGCTGTGAACGTTCGAATTCCTCTTGGTGGGTGGCCAACTGTGAAATCGTCGAGGAATGGGCGTCGGCGCTGCTGAGCGAGTCGCTGCTGAGCTGCTGTGAGCGTTCCACCGCCACCATGATGCGCTGGCGCAGCTGAACCGCGTTCTGATGCACCCGGTTCATACGGTCCATCATCGCCATGACCGCGCCTTCGGAGGTGTCGATCGTCGTTTGCACCTGACGACTGAGCACATCGAAGGCCTGCCGCAGCGTGTTGATGTCTTGCGCCACCACGTCGTTTGCGCGGCGATTGCGGCCCACCTTGGGCTGTTGTATGAAATGGATGCTCACCTGTCCCAGCGCCATGCCCAACACCAAGGCCATGGCCTCGGCTGGACTGATCACATCGGGCCACGCCAGGTGAAGGGCCGCAGCCACCAGGGTCACGCCGATCAAGGCCAGCAGCCGCCTGGAGAAAGGGCGGTCGAGGGAGGGGAGAAATGAGTCCGAGCTGCTCATGAGAGGGTGTCCTGGTGGGCCGGGGGCCGATGCGCTCAGGCGCCGGGCAATACCTGCTTGATGACCTTGACCAAGTCGGCGCCGCCCACGGGCTTGACCAGCCAGCCGGTGGCGCCACTCTTTTTGGCCTCATCCTTCTTGGCTTGCTGACTCTCGGTCGTCAGCGCCAGGATCGGGGTGAAGCGCAAGGTTTTGCGGGCTTCCTTGATCAGGGAAAGGCCGTCCATCTTGGGCATGTTGATGTCGGTGATGATCAGGTCGGGCTTGAAGCCGGCCTTGATCTTGGTCATGGCCGCTTCGCCGTCGCCCGCGGTGGTCACGGCGAACCCGCTGATTTCCAGCGTGCCCTTCAGGCTCATGAGCATCGTGGCCGAGTCGTCAACGAGGAAGATCGATTTCATGGGTGGGTCTCCTGCTCGATGTCTTTCCTATCGGCAGGCGTGGGGTTGGACTTGATCACGTTGTTGAGCCAGGGGTCGGGGCTTTGCGCAGCAATCACGGGTTGCAAGGCCATGAGGCACTGCAGACCCGCCGCATGCAGGTGTTCACAGTCGGCCAGATTGACCTGACCATCCGGGTGCGCTTGTAGCCAGGTCTGCAGGTCCTGGCATTCTTCGGCTCCGATGCGGCCGCTGACCTCGGCCAACGTGTCGGTGTAGGTGATGGGCATCAGACCAACTCCTTGGGATTGAGGATCATGAGCACGCTGCCGTCACCCATGAGCGCCGTGCCGGCAAAACCGGTGATGCCGGACAGCACGCCTTCCAGAGGCTTGAGGATGATGTCGGAGGTGCCGTGGAAGTCGTCCACGAGCAGGCCGATGTTCTCGTTGCCCATGCGCACCACCAGCACCGCCAGCTCGTTGGCGTTGTTGAGAACGGGCTTGGCATCGAGGGCCAACAGTTCGTGCAGTGAGCGCAGGGGCACGATGCGGCCTCGCAGCACGGTGGTTTGGGCTGACTTGAAGTGGTGCACGTCCTCGGCATTGACACGCACGGTTTCCACGATCAGGTCCATCGGCACGCCAAAGCGTCGTCCGCCGGCTTCGATCATCATGACGTTGGTCACCGCCATGGACAGTGGTAGCGCCATGCGGATGAGCGTGCCCTTGCCGCGCTCGCTGGTGAGCTCTACCGTTCCATTGATGCGCTCGATGGCCGAGCGAACCACGTCCATGCCAACGCCGCGCCCGGAGAGGTCCGAAATGGACTCGGCGGTGGAGAACCCTGGCAGGAAGACCAGTTGAACCGCTTCGTGTTCGGTCAGGAGGGCCGCGCGATCCTCGGGGATCAGGCCGCGCTCCACGGCCTTGGCGCGCACGCGGTCGGTGTCGATGCCCGCCCCGTCGTCGCTGATGTCCAAGATCACGCGATCGCCTTCCTGGCGGGCGCTGACCTTGAGGGTTCCCTGAGCCGGTTTTCCGTTCTTCTTGCGAACCTCGGGCATCTCGATGCCGTGGTCCAGGCTGTTTCGCAGGATGTGGATCAGCGGATCGGCCAAAGGCTCGATCACGTTCTTGTCGGCCTCGGTGTCTTCGCCCTCGATGACCAACTGAACATCCTTGCCCAACTTCTTCGAGATGTCGCGTACCAGACGGCCAAAGCGCTGGAACACGGTACCCACCGGAAGCATGCGCACTTGCATGATGGCGTGCTGCATGTCTTCGGCGATGCGGTTGATCACCGAGTACTGGGCCTTGATCTCGCGTGCCAGTTCGCGTTGGCCGAAAGTTTCCTCCGCGCGGATGGCCAGATAGGGCAGGGCGTTCTTGGCCACCACCATTTCACCGATCAGGTCCATCAGGCGGTCGATCTTGTCCTGAGAAACCTTCAGCACCTTCTGGGAGGCGTCACCGCCCTCAGATCCGCCACTGCCGCGTCGCGGCTCCATGGGCGCCACCAGGCCGGAGCTGCCGCCGGCCGCTGTGGCGGCCACGGATGCACCGCTGGCCTGGGCTTCGACCGCAGCAACCAAACTGGCGGGGGCATGCTGCTGCGCCCAGGCGGCCAGTGGGCCAGCACCGTCCGGTACCTGGGTCAAGCTGTCACGCAAGGCGCCCGTGTCGGAGCCGAAGGCGCCGCTGCAGGCGAGATGATCCAGGACGCGGCGGGCTGCCACCACGGTGCCGGCGGCAATGCCCGGGCGTGCGAGCAGCAGTTGCTGGTCGCGCCAGAGTTGGGCGACGCGACGGTCACGGATGGCGGCCACCTTGGGATCCACCACATCCACCACCGCCTTGGGCTTGGCGGGAGCCACGTCCATCAACTCGATCTGCTCGGGCACGTA
>JAIYCN010000296.1 GCA_027487995.1 Rubrivivax sp.
CGAGGCCGCCGCAGCGCTCACGTGGGCTTCCACCGGCGGCAGGCCCAGGGCCTGATGCTCCGCGTTGATCGGGTGGTCGCTGAGGTCGAGATCGCGCAATTTCATGGAGCGCGTATGCTAAGAATCACTTATATGTTTGTGAACCATATTTATTTTCCTAATTCATAACTTTAAGAAATATGAAGTGGCTGGTTCTACTCTTGTTCCTGAGCGGCTGCGCAGCGACGGGCCCGCGTCCCGGCGCACCTGCGGCGCCTTCCGGCGGTGCCTCAACGCCGGGTCAGGTGTCGCAGGGCCCCGCTGCCAGGGCCGATACGGTGGCACCGGCGGTTCCCGCGCCCGCAGCGTCTCAACCCGGTGGCACCACCTCCGAGCCGGCTCCCATCGTTCCACCCCCGGTCGCACGCCGCGCGCCACGCCTGTGCCTGGCCCTGGGTGGCGGTGCCGCTCGCGGATTCGCCCACATCGGGGTGATCCAGGTGTTGGAAGAGTCCGGCATCAAGCCGCACTGCGTGGCGGGAACGTCAGCCGGCAGTTTGGTGGCCGCGCTCTATGCATCGGGATTGAACGGAACAGAGTTGGCCAAGCTGGCGCTTCGGATGGACGAATCGGCCATCACCGACTGGTCATTCCCTGGGCGGGGTGTGATTCGCGGTGAGGCCTTGGCGCGCTATGTGCGCCAGCAAACGCAGGGTCGCTTGATCGAGCAGCTGCCCATGCCGCTGGGCATCGTGGCCACGGATCTGGATTCAGGGCAGGGCACGCTGTTCCGCCGGGGTGACCTGGGCCAGGCGGTGCGGGCCTCCAGTGCGGTGCCGGCGGTCTTTCAGCCGGTCCGCATTGCCAACCGCGAGTATGTGGACGGGGGCCTCGTGTCCCCGGTGCCGGTTCGCTACGCGCGCGAGATGGGGGCCGAGATGGTGATCGCGGTGGACATCTCCACTCCGCCCGAAGGCCAACCCACCAGCGACCCCTTCAGTCTGCTGCTGCAGACCTTCTCCATCATGGGCAAGAGCATCAACCAGTTCGAATTGCGTGAGGCCGATGTGGTGGTGCGGCCCGCCTTGGCCGGCGTGGGCAGTGCGGACTTTTCTGCACGGCAACGCGCCATTCAGGCCGGGCGCACCGCTGCCCTGGGGCAACTGGCCTCCATCCGGGAGCGGATGAAGACCCTGGCTCCGCCGCTTTGACTTTTCAGGCCAGGCCCCAATTGGGGCCCCAGGCTCAGGCGCCCTTGCGCGCGTTCTTCGGCGCGGCCTTCGATGCGGCATTGCTGGCCGCCATCGCGGTGCCTGCCATGGCCTGAAGATTGGCCTCTGTGATGTCGGCCGCCTGCTTGGCCGCCTTGTGCACGGTCTCAAAGGCATTGTTGGCCGCCGACACGGCCGACTTCACCAGGGCCACCGCGTTCTCGGTGCCCGCAGGTGCACCCTTGGCGGCGGTGTCGATCATGGCGTGCAGGTTCTGCTGCGCCTTGGCCATCTGGGCCTCGGCCACCTTTACCCATTCGGCGTTGGTGCTTTGCGCCAATTCATACAGGCTTCGCTGGTAGGCCGCGGCCTTCTCTGCGGCGGGCTGCAGCAGGCCGGCCTGCAGGGCCAGCAGTTCCTGCGCGTCCTTCACCGACATCACGGCCTTGGCCTGGTCGGCGGTGTCGCTCATGGCGGCGCGGGCCAGCTGCATGTTCAGCTCGACCAGCTTTTGCACACCTTCGAAGGCCTTGTGGGTCAGGCCCAGCAGGGTATCCACGTTGGCTTTCTGCGCGGCCATCATTTGCTCGGGGGTCAGCATCATCTACTCCTTGGGGCTGGCGGCGCGGCATTTGACAGACCGCCAGCCATGCGCCGAAGGAGGCTGGGCGGTGATGGAGTCATCGCATCGGGGGAGCCATGCGATTGCTGCGGTGCAGCATAGCAACAGTTTATGACAAGTCGGTATCATGCGCAATGCGAATGCTGCGCCGCAGCATCAAATTGCGCGGCGGTTCTCACGGCTGCTTGATGTCGATCAAGGTCGCGGCCAGCGTCGTGCCGACTCCACACCCAAGCCCCCGCCCACGCACGCCGCGCCGCACCTTGGCAGACTCCGCGCCGTGAAAGCCTTCTACAGCGACCACTTCGTTCTGCCCCTGCCGGCCGGCCACCGGTTCCCGATGGAGAAATACCGTTTGCTTCGCGACCGCGTCGTGCAGCATCTTCCCGGCATCGAATTGCGGGAAGCACCGGCCGCGCTGGATGGGGAACTCGCACTGGCGCACGACCCCGTGTACGTGACGGCCGTGAGTGAGGGGCTCTTGTCCGCGGCCCAGCAGCGTGAGATCGGATTCCCGTGGAGCCCCGCGATGGCCGAGCGGGCACGCCGCTCGGTGGGCGCCACCGTGGCCGCCGCGCGTGTGGCCCTGCAGGAAGGGGTGGCCGCGCAGTTGGCCGGGGGTACGCACCACGCCTATGCGGCCAAGGGCAGCGGCTTTTGCGTGTTCAATGATGTGGCCGTGGCCGCAAGGCTGATGCAGGCCGAATGGCACCGGCGCGGCCATGGTGCGCTGCTGCGGGTGCTGGTGGTGGATCTGGATGTTCACCAGGGCAACGGCACGGCCTCCATCTTCCGGGACGACGACAGCGT
Organism: Rubrivivax sp.; assembly: GCA_027487995.1. GTDB lineage: Bacteria > Pseudomonadota > Gammaproteobacteria > Burkholderiales > Burkholderiaceae_C > RFTU01. Next base: position 2,623 of record JAIYCN010000296.1, read on the forward strand.
CTACACCCTCAGCCTGCACGGCGCGCGCAACTTCCCTTTCCGCAAGGAACCCAGCGACCTGGATGTGGAACTGCCCGATGGTTGCGCGGATGACGAGTACCTTCAGGCGCTGGACCACGCCCTCGAACGCGCCTTTGCAGCCCACGAAGGGCGGCCACCGGGCCTCGTGTTCTACGTGGCGGGGGCCGACCCTCATGAAGGCGACCGCCTGGGGCGCCTCAAACTCACCCGCGCCGGCCTGGCCGAACGCGACCG
>JAIYCN010000216.1 GCA_027487995.1 Rubrivivax sp.
AATCTTCGTGGCGTGGTCGTGGCTGCCGTTCTCATCGGCGTAGTTGGGGTGCGGGCTGCGCGCATAGGGCAGGTCGAACACATGGTCCATCTCGGCCGTGGTCAGCGGGATGGGCGGCGGGTTGATCCACACCTCACGCGCCGTGTGGCCTTCGCCGTGTCGCTGCACCAGTGCCCGCGCATTGCCGGGGTTGGTTTCCAGGTGCAGCACGCGGCTGGCATGCGCGTAGAGCACCGGGTCTGACTTCACCTGCTCGTAGGCGGGCAGGCGAATCACGGTGTGGTCGCGCGGCGTGACCAGGGCGCGGCTGTCCTGTTTGATGAGCGGGCGGCGCACCAGGCGAATCGGTTGTTCGGCCAAGGCCACAGCCGATTGCGCGGACGCGCTGTTGCCTGCAGCAAGGGCCACCTCGGGTTCCGTGGCCTTGGCCGCATCCGCCGCCTGGCAACTCTCACCATTGGCCTGTGCGTTCTCTTCCATCCCCAGGTATGGATTGAGCAGCGCGTCGATCTTGCCCGGGCGGTCGACCTCGGTGGAGTCGATCTCGAACCAACCGTGCAGCGCCGGGTCGTCGGGCCTGCGCATGAAGGCCGTACCGCGCACATCGGTGATGGACTCGATCGGCTGCTTGCGGGCCAGCCGATGGGTGATTTCCACGATGGCGCGCTCGGCATTGCCGTACAGCAGAAGGTCGGCCTTGCTGTCGATGAGCACGGAGCGGCGGACCTTGTCCTGCCAGTAGTCGTAGTGGGCAATGCGGCGCAGGCTGGCTTCGATGCCGCCGATCACCACCGGCACGTCCTTGTAGGCTTCGTTGCAGCGCTGGGTGTAGACGAGCGTGGCGCGGTCGGGCCGCTTGCCCGCCACCCCACCGGGCGTGTAGGCGTCATCATTGCGGACCTTTCGATCAGCCGTGTAGTGGTTGATCATCGAGTCCATGTTGCCCGCGGCCACCCCGAAGTACAGGTTCGGCCGGCCCAGGGCCTTGAAGGCCTCGGCACTGTTCCAGTCGGGCTGCGCGATGATGCCCACCCGAAAGCCCTGCGCCTCCAATGTGCGCCCGATCACGGCCATGCCGAAGCTGGGATGGTCGACGTAGGCGTCACCCGTGACGATGATGATGTCGCAGGCGTCCCAGCCCAGCTGGTCCATCTCGGCGCGGCTGGTGGGCAAAAAGGGCGCGGTGCCGAAGCGCTTGGCCCAATAGGGCCGATAGGCCGTCAGGGCCTTGGGCTTGGCTTCGATGCGCGGGGTGTTCATGGTCGAAAGGCTGGTCAACCCGCTATTGTCGGTCCTCGCAGAGCACCGCGCCGAATCCGTGCGAGCAATAGTCCCTGCCCGGCAGAGGGTCTGCAAAGCCTCCGGCGCTCCGCCCGATCAGGCTTCCTCGCCCAGGAACCCACCGCTCTGGTGCGACCACAGCCGCGCGTAGAGCCCATTGCGGGCCAGCAGTTCGGTGTGGGTGCCCTCTTCCATGATCCGCCCTTTGTCCAGCACGATGAGCCGGTCCATGGCTGCAATCGTGGACAGGCGGTGCGCAATGGCCACCACGGTCTTGCCCTCCATCAGGCGGTACAGGCTGTCCTGAATGGCGACTTCCACCTCGGAATCGAGCGCACTCGTCGCTTCATCCAGCAGCAGTATGGGCGCGTCCTTGAGCATCACCCTCGCAATGGCGATGCGCTGGCGCTGGCCGCCCGAGAGCTTCACACCGCGTTCACCCACATGGGCGTCGTAGCCGGCTCGGCCCTTGGGGTCGGTCAACCCTTGCACGAAATCGTGAGCCTGGGCCCGGCGCGCCGCGGCCATCATGGCCTCATCACCCGCGTCAGGTCGGCCATAGAGGATGTTCTCCCGCACTGATCGGTGCAGCAGCGACGTGTCCTGCGTGACCATGCCGATTTGCGCACGAAGACTGTCCTGGGTCACGTGGCGGACATCCTGCCCGTCGATCAACACCTGCCCACCACGCACATCGTAGAAGCGCAGAAGCAGGTTCACGATGGTGCTCTTGCCCGCACCCGAGCGACCGACCAGGCCAATCTTCTCGCCGGGTCGTATGCGCAGGTTCAGGCGCTCCACCACCAGAGGCGCATCAGGCGTCGCGCCATAGGCGAAGTCCACATTGCGGAGTTCCACCTCGCCGCGAGACACCTTCAAAGGCTGGGCATCGGGAGCATCCACCACGGTGGGCGCGCGGCTGAGGGTGGTGATGCCGTCCTGCACCGTGCCGATGTGCTCGAACAAGGCCGCGAACTCCCACATGATCCAGTGCGAGATGCCGTTCAGGCGCAGGGCCATGGCCGTGGCCGCCGCCACCGCCCCCACACCCACTTGACCCTGGGTCCACAGCCATACGGTCACACCCGCGGTGCTGCCGATCAGGCCCATGCTCAGGATGTGGTTGGTGATCTCCACGCCGGTGATCAGGCGCATCTGCCCGTGCACCGAGCCCATGAATTCCTGCATGGCGCTCTTGGCGAACGCCGCTTCACGACGGCCATGGCTGAAGAGCTTGACCGTCGCGATGTTCGTGTACGCATCCGTGATGCGCCCCACCATCAGCGACCGTGCGTCAGCCTGCTCGCGCGCCACCTTGCCCAGGCGCGGCACGAACCAGCGCAACGCCAGAATGTAGAGCACCAGCCACGAGAGGAACGGCACCAGCACCCACGCATCAAACGAGCCCACCACCGCCACCATGGTGATGAAGTAGATGCCCACGAACACGAGAATGTCCGCCACGATCATCCAGGTGTCGCGCACGGCCAGGGCCGTCTGCATCACCTTGGTGGCCACGCGGCCGGCGAATTCGTCCTGGTAGAAGGCCAGGCTCTGGCCCAGCATGTGCCGGTGGAACACCCAGCGCAGGCGCATGGGGAAGTTGCCTGCGAGGGCCTGGTGCTTGATCAAGGTCTGCAGCAGCACCAGGACAGGGCTGGCCAGCAGAATCGCACCCAGCAAGAGGATGTTGCTGCGCTGACGGTCCCACAACTCGGCCACCGGGGTCTGCGTCAGCCAGTCCACCACACTGCCCAACATGGCGAACAGCAAGGCCTCGAACACGCCGATGCCGGCGGTGCAGACCGTCATGCCCAGGATGAGCGGCCGCACGCCCTGGGTGGCGCTCCACAGGAAGGGCCAGAAGCCCGCGGGTGGCGTCTGCGGCTCGTCAGCCGGATAGGGATCGACCCGTTTCTCGAAGAAGGACAGCATGGGTGCTCAGGCGGTGGCCAGCCCGTGGGCCCGCCACCGCGGGGTTGTCACAGCTTGAACTCGAGGCCCACGCGCAGGTTCATCGGCGTGCGCTCGATCAGGCGTCCCGATTCTCGGATGTTGTCGGTGATGATGGCACTGCCGGTGACGTAATCGCGCACCAGGAAGTTGCTGGCCGAAAGGCGCAGCAGCGTGTTCGGGTTCACGTTCACCGTGGCATAGGCATCCCACACCCGCTTGAGCCCCACTTCGCGGAACTGCGTTTCGTTGATGCGGGTGTCATAGCCCGGCGTCAGGTTCACGCTGGCGCCCACGTTCAAGGGCAGTCCCGGCACGCGGTAGTCGCCACCCAGATTCAGAGTGCCACGCGGCTGCTCGTCGAGCCGCGCATTGGGGCCAGGCACCGCGTCCACCTTCGAGTTGAAGATGCTCAGGTTGCTGCGCACGTCAATGCGCGGGGCGGAGGCAATCACATCGGTCAGGCGGAACTTGGCTTCGAGCTCGATGCCCTGGGTGTAGGCGCCACCCACGTTCTGCGGGCGGGACACCCAGCGCGGCACGGCGGCCCAAGGCACGCTTTCCAGGGCCGTCACGTTGCGGATGTAGTCCTTGAGTTCTCGGTGGAACAGGTTGGCGCTGAGGATGCCGCCATTGCTGAGGTACCGCTCAAAGGCCACATCAATGCCCGTGGCCAACTCGGGCCGCAGGTCGGGGTTGCCGGCGCGGTCGGCTTGGGTGGCCGAGTTGGCACCGGGCACGGGCAGGCGCGAATTGAGTGACGGCCGCGAGATCAGGTTCTGCAGCGTGGGTGACTTGTAGCTGCGCGTGAGGCTCACGCGCACCTGGTCTCGACTCTTGGGGTCGAACTTCCACACCGTGTGCAGCAAAGGCGTCCACACGCTGCTGCGGTTGCGGCTGCTGCCCAGGCCGTTGTCGCCTTCCGTGGTGATCCCTTCCCAGCGCAGGCCCGCATAGGCCGACCACTGCGGGTTGAAGGACCACTCGTCCTGTGCGTAGGCGGCCACACGCTGGGAGCGCGCAGACACGTTGTCACCGAACTCCGCCAGCAGGGGCCGGCCGTTTTGCAGGGTGGTGCGGGCCTCGTCGCGGCGGTTCTGCTCCACCTCGAATCCCCCCACCAGGCTGTGCTGGTTCTCCAACAAGCGTGAGGCCTTGAAGTTCAGCGAAGCGCCTCGGTCGGTGACGGCGGCCTGGTCATCCAACAGGCGCACGGGAGTGTCGGAGCCAGCGCCGAATTCACGGCGAATGCTGTCGTTGTCGAAGCGGTTGCGGTTGGCGCTTGCACGCCACTCGGTGCGCGTGTCGCCGAAACGCAGATTCAGGTTGGCACCCACACGCGCCAATTCAAACAGGCCGCTGCTGTCGGCCGCCGTTGTCGCGTAGGGGGCCGGCGCACTGCCCACGGATTGCGTGAGCGTGCTGGTGCGGGTGGTGGTGCCCGTCGAGCGGATGAACATCGGCATGATGAGCGCCGAGTCACCGCCCTCACCGCGCCACTGCAGTCGGCCGTTGACGTTGAAGCCTTCACGCTTGCTCAGCGCTCTCGCGGTTTCCTCCTGCGCCAGCAGGGTGCGGCCGGTGATGAGGTCCACCGCCTCGGTCTGCACCTTGTTGCGGTCGTCCGTGTCGCGCTTGAAGGCCGTGGCGGTGAGGTTGTAGATCCAGCGCTCACCGATGGTGTCGTTGCGCGTCCAGGAGACGCCCGGCTGCCATTGGCCCCGCTCGTAGCCCAGGCCAAAGCGAAGGTCGTTCAGCCGCCGCCGGAACCCCTCGCGCATCACGATGTTGATCGTGCCGCCGATGGCCCGTGCTCCGGTTTCGGCGGTAGGCGAACGCAGGATCTCGATGCGCTCGATCTGGTCAGGCGCCACGTTCTCCAATGAGAAGCCCGGCGGAACCCGCTCGCCATCCATGAGGATTTGGGTGTAGCCCGCGCCAAGACCACGCATCCGCGGCGGACCCCCACGGCCCGGTGCACCCGGCATGGTGATGCCCGGAAGGCGGCGCAGGATTTCGAGGGTGTTGGCGTCCCCGAACTGCTCAATCTCCTGGCGGCCGATGACGATCTTAGAGGCCGTGGCGTTGCGGCGCTCCTGTTGGTCGGAGGGGCGTCCGCTGGTGACGTCCACGCGCTGGGTTGACCCCGAAGGAGAGGCACTGCTCGCGGCTCCACGGTTGCCTGCCGAAGAAGCTCCGCTTCCCGCGGCCCCAGACCCAGCACCTTGTGGGCTCGTGGGAACCTGGGGGTCGTTGGCGTCGGCGGCACCCGCGGCTGGGGCCGCGGACCGAGCGGGCGGTGGGGTCTGTGCATGAGCCGCGGTGATTGACACGCCGGACAGGCTCAAGGTCAGCAGGGAGGCGCACCAAGCGGTCGCCTTCAGCGGGGAAGGAATCGTGCTCATCAGTACTGGCCCCGATGGTGGACGGGGCGGTTGGAGAACCAGACGCCGTGGCATCGATGACGATGCGAACACGGCGCTGGTCCGGGAGGGGTCGGTGAACCCGCGGATGCGGTGCCCGACGGCTGCACCAACGCATGATTGTGACGCAGCCAGGCCCGGCGAATGTTTCCCAAGGTAAATGCCCCCGGGAGCACGGAATAGGATCCGGCCATGCCCTCCAACCCTGACTTGGTCTACGCGCCCGCGGCTGGTCTGCCTGTCGTTCTCCATTTGGACGCTTCGATGATCGTGGTGGACAAGCCGGCCGGATTGTTGTCGGTCCCCGGCCGCCTGCCGCAGCACCATGACAGCGCCCTGCTGCGCTTGCAGGCGGAGTACGGCCCCCTGTGGGTGGTGCACCGGCTGGACATGGACACCTCCGGCGTGATGGTCTTCGCCCGCAACCGGGACGCCGCCGCGGCGCTGGGGCGTCAGTTCGAACGGCGATCCGTGCACAAGGAGTATGAGGCGCTGGTTTGGGGAGAGCCACCCTCCGGCACGGGGCTCATCGACTTGCCCCTGCGCATCGACTGGCCGCATCGCCCCCGCCAGATCATCGATCCCGTCCAGGGAAAGCCATCACTGACCCGGTACGAGCGCGTGCGGCACCCACCAGAATTCGTTGGTGGCGACTGGAACCACTGCAGGCTCCGGCTTCTCCCCCTCACGGGGCGCTCCCACCAATTGCGCATGCATCTCAGCGCCATCGGGCACCCCATCGTCGGGGACCGCTTCTATGGGCACCCCCAGGAGGCAAAGGACGCGCAAGCCTGGCCGCGCCTGATGCTGCATGCTCGGCAACTGCGCCTGCAGCACCCGGTCCAGCACACCCCGATGAATCTCGGCGCGCCGGTGCCGTTTTGATCAGCACCCGGCGGCTTCTCGGATAGACGGCGCGTGGCTTCAGCCCTGTTGGCGGGCCGCCAGCGCTGCGCCCTCCACCAAGGCACGCAGTTTGGCTTCGGCCACGGCCCGGTCCATGGGCGCCATTCCGCAGTTGGTGCAGGCAATCAGGCGATGGCGCGGCACATAGCGCAGCGCCTGTCCAATGGTGGCCGCCACCTCCTCGGCGGTCTCCACCTGGTCGCTGGCCACGTCGATCACGCCCACCATCACCTCCTTGCCCTCCAGCAGGGCCATCAGTTCGGGCGGGACATGGGAGTGGATGCACTCCAGGCTCACCTGATGGATGGAGCTGGCCGCAAGCGCCGGGAACACCTGCTCGTACTGTCGCCACTCGTGGCCAAGCCCCTGCTTCCAGTCGATGTTGGCCTGAATGCCATAGCCGTAGCAGATGTGCACCGCCGTCTTGCAGGTCAGTCCCTGCACCGCACGCTCCAGCGCCTGCACACCCCACTGCGCCGCCTCGGCCATGTAGACGTTGAAGGCCGGCTCATCGAACTGCACGATGTCCACGCCGTCGGCCTGCAGGGCCAGCGCCTCCTGGTTGAGCAGCTCGGCAAAGGCCATGGCCATCTTCACCCGGTCACCATAAAAGCGATCCGCCACGGTGTCCACGATGGTCATGGGGCCGGGCAACGTGAACTTGATCTGACGACGGGTTTGCGAACGCAGGAAGCGGGCCTCTGCCTCGTGCACGCGGCCTTTCAGTCGCAAGGGCGCCACCACCTGCGGCACCATGGCCTTGTAGCGGTCGTTTCGGATGCCCATCTCGACCTTGTGCTCGAAGTCGATGCCCTCGACGCGCTCGAGGAAGCCGTGCACGAAATGCTGACGGGACTGTTCGCCATCGCCAATCACATCAAGCCCTGCATCTTCCTGGGCCTTGATCCACAGGCGAGTGGCGTCCAGCTTGGCCTGGGCCAGTTCATCACCCCGCGCTCGCCATTGCGGCCAGAGTTTGTTGGTTTCGGCAAGCCACGAAGGTTTGGGCAGGCTGCCGGCAATGGCGGTTCGGAACATGGTGGGTCTCCAGTCAAGAAACAGAGGTGAACGGGACCGGAGGCGCCGAACTGCACCGCCGCCGGATCCGCAAAGAAATTGGGATCAAGCCGTTTCCGGGATGAGCCCTCGGTCGCGCAGCATCGGCTCCACGCGCGCGTCACGACCGCGGAAGTCGCGGTAGGTCTGCCCCGGCTCCACGCGATTGCCGGCCGAATAGATGCATTCCAGCAGGCGCCGGGCCGTGGTGGGATCAAACACGTCCCCGGCTTCCTTGAACGCCTCGAAGGCATCGCAGTCCAGCACCTCGGCCCAGAGGTAGACGTAGTACCCCGCCGCGTAGGACGAGCCCGAGAAAAGATGTTGGAAGTGCGTATAGCGGTGGTTCAGGCCGACGCCGGCCGGCAGGCCGTAGCGCTTGAGCACCTCCGCTTCAAAAGCCACAGGGTCTTCCGGCAAATCGGCAGCACCCAATCCATGCACCGCCATGTCCGTGAGGGCACTGGCGGTGTAGCGCACGGTCTCGTAGCCCTGTCCGAAGTTGCGCGCGTCCTGCAGCTTATCGATCAGAGCCTGGGGAATCGGCTCACCGGTCTGCACATGGCGCGCGTGTTCCTGCAGCACCTGGGGCTGGCTCATCCAGTGTTCAAACAATTGTGACGGGAGTTCGACGAAGTCGCGCAGCACCTGGGTGCCGGACAAACGCTCGTAGCGCACACTGGACAGCAAACCATGCAGACCGTGACCGAACTCATGGAACAGCGTGCGCACATCGTCAAAGCTGAGCAGTGTGGGCTGGCCCTCAGGGGCCTTGGCGAAGTTGTTGTTGTTGACGATGATGGGCAGCGTGCGGTCCAGGCCCCTGCCGTCCGGCAGCCCAGACTGCATGCGGTAGGCGCTCATCCACGCGCCACTGCGCTTGGTGGGGCGTGCGAAGTTGTCGTGCAGGAACAGGCCCACCAGGGTGCCGTCCGCGCGCGTGACCTCATAGCCCTTGACATCGGGGTGGTAGAGCACCAGGTCCGGACGGTGACGAAACTGCACCCCGAACAAGCGCCGTGCACAGTCGAAGGCCGCCTGCACCATGCGGCCCAGGGAAAAGTAGGGCTTGACCTGCGCATCGTCGATGGCATAGGTGCTCTGGCGAACCTTCTCGGCCCAGTAACGCCAATCCCAGGCCTCGATGTCGCCACCCTGCCCCATCGTGGCCTTGAGCGACTGCAACTGCGCACGCTCGGCCTCCAAGGCCGGCAAGGCGCGCTGCCAGACATTGCTCAGCAGGTCCATCACCGCCGACTGCCGCTTGGCCATCGTGTCCTCGAGCGCATAGTCCGCGTAGCAGCGGTGGCCATGAAGCCCCGCCTGTTCCGACCGCAGCGCCAGGATCTCGCGCACGATGGCCCGGTTGTCGGTCTCTCCTGGATGCTCACCGCGTGAGGTCCAGGCCCGCCAGGCCTGCTCGCGCAAATCGCGGCGTTCGCTGAACGTGAGGAAAGGCACGATCAAGGAGCGCGACAGCGTGATGACGTGCCCTTGCAGGCCCCGCACGCGTGCAGCGTCTGCCGCCGCGTCGCGCAGGAAACCTGGGAGGCCGGCCAGATCGGCCTCAGCCTTGAGTTCCAGCATGTAAGAGGACTCATCGGCCAGCACGTTTTGCCCGAAGCGCGTGTGCAGGTCGGCCAAGCGCTCCATCACCTGCGCGTAGCGCTTCTGGGCTTCGCCTTGCAGGCGTGCGCCGGCACGCACGAAGTCCAGATGAAGGCGCTCCAGCAACCGAAGCGACTCCGCATCCAAGGCCAAGCCCTGCCGCCGCTCATGCAGATCATGGATGCGTGCGAACACGCCCGCATGCATGTAGACCGCGTTGTTGTGTGCGGCCAGGGGCTGAGCCAAACGCCGCTGAGCAGCCTGCAGCTCAGGCGACGTTTCCGAGGAGCAGAGGTTGTGGAAGACCCCTTCCAGCTTGGCCAGCAGTCGACCCGAGGCGTCGAAGGCCGCCACGGTGTTCTCGAAGGTGGGCGCGTCCTTCAACGAGGCGATGTCGTCGAGTTCCTTGCGCTGCTCGCCCATGGCCTGCTCGAAAGCCGGCTCAAAGTGCTCTGGGCGGATGAGATCGAAAGGCGGCAGGCCATGGGGAGTCGCCCACGGCTGAAGCAAGGGGTTCAGGCTGCTGGGGTTGTTCATGGGTGCGTGTCCTTCACTTGCCTGCCCGAATGGCTTTTTCGTCGTCCTCTCGGTACGGGCGGTCACCACACTCGCGCTGCCAATCGGCCGCAGCCGTGGCAATGTCCTGGGTGTCCTGGGTGTGTTTGGCCTTGCGCTGGTTCCAGTCGGCTGCACGGTCCTCGGCACCCTTGGCCTTGGCGGTGAAGGCCTTCGCGCCTTCCTCGTAGGCACTCACGAGGCGATCGCGGTCCTGGTTGAGCGCCACACGCTCGGCTTCAAGGGCGGGAATCTGCTTGCGCAGATCCTCGAGTTCCCGACCCTCGGTCCTGGTCATGCGCTGCAGGCCGCTGAGTTCGGACATTCGTGCGTTGAATGTCTCCACGCGCTTGCGGTAATCCAGCATGCGGGGCTCGAAGGCCTTGAGTTCAGCCGCGCGTGCCTCCACAGCAGCTCGGTCGGCACGGATCGAGTCCAGGGCGCGTTCGATTTCCGGACGCTCGTTGTTGATGGCGATCGCCCCGTCGTCGATTTCCTTGGATCGCGCCTTCAGGTCATCGTTGCGCTGCAGGCACACCCGCAACTCTTCGCGCGTCATGATCTTCTTGCCGCCCGACATGGCCGGGGCCGCTGCAGCGGCGGGCGCGGCGGGCTTGGCCGCGGGAGCTGCAGGCTTGGTCGCGGCAGCAGGAGCAGCGGGTTTGGCAGGTACGGCTGCGGTCTGCGCGACCACGGTGCCGGCCAGTGCGGCCGCCCCCAGCATGAGCCCCCAAGGGGCCCAGCGGCCGCTGGCGGACGAACCGGAAAGGGAAAGTGACTTGACGGAATGAAGAGGCTCGATGGCAGTTGCGGCGTTGCGGTTCATGAACGTCGGGATCGTGGAAATGCGAGGATGCGGAGGTTACGCCGAAATCGCCCGCCTGCCCCTCCTCAGGCCTTGGGGTTTGCCTGGTTTTCCTGATCCTGCAGCAAACGCCACATCACCTTGCCCGACCCGCTCTTGGGCAGGGCCTCCACGAAACTCACCAGCCTGGGCACCTTGTAGGCGGCCATGTGCTCGCGCGCCCAACCGATGATCTGCTGGGCCGACACCTGCCCGCGCGCCTCGGCCCTGAGCACCACCACCGCCTTCACGGTTTCGCCACGGTAGTCGTCACGTGCCGAGATGATGCAGGCCTCCTGCACCCAGGGGCACTTGTAGAGCAGCAGTTCCACCTCGCTGGGCCAAACCTTGAAGCCACTGGCGTTGATCATGCGCTTGAGCCGGTCGGCCATGAAGAAGTAGCCCTCTTCGTCGCGTCGGCCCAAGTCGCCGGTGCGGAAGAACGGCTTGCCCTCGATCTCGATGAAGGCCTCGACGGTGGCCTGGGGATGCTTCCAATAACCCTTGAACACCATGGGCCCGTGAGTGACGATCTCGCCAACTTCGCCGTCCGGCAGCTCCTGCAGCGTCTGCGGGTCGACGACCCTTGAATCGACACCGAAGATCGGGATGCCGAGGCACTGCAGCTTGGGGCGGTCTGGCGGGTTGGAGTGGCTGGGAGCCGCGGTTTCGGTCAGCCCATAGCCTTCGGCAAAGGCAATCCCGAATTCGTCCAACAGCCGCTGGGCCACGGCCTGCGGCATGGCCGCCCCGCCGCCGGCCAGGACCTGCAGGCTGGAAAGGTCGAACTCGCGGTAGTTGGGGCTGCCGAACAGGTCGATGATCATGGTGGGGATGCACACCCAAACCGTCACCCTGAACCGTGAGATGAGGCGACCGGCCAGCTCGCGGTCCCAGCGCGGCATGATCACGATGGTCGCACCCGTGAAGATGGGCGCGAGCACCCCATACAGCATCCCGGTGATGTGGAACATCGGAACCACGGCCAGGGAAATCGTGTCGGCCTGGGTCTGCACGAAGCTGGCGCAGGTGTTGGCCATCAGGGTGCGGTGGGTGTGCATGCAGCCTTTGGGCAGACCCGTGGTGCCCGAGGTGTAGGGCAGCAGGGCCAGATCATCCGGCAGGCGCGGCACGGCGGTTTCAAGCGGCGTGTGGCCAAGCGCGGTGCGCCATGGGGTGATCCGCACACCCGGCACCTCGTCCACTTTTGCCGGCTCGCGCGTGAGGCTGTCCCACAAGGGATCCGGCACGCCCAAGTCGGTGGGGCGCGCGTCGGGCAAGGCATCGGCATAACGCACGATCAGCACCTCAGGGGCCCGCTGATCCATTGCGAGTTGCGCCTGCGCCTGCTGCACCACGCCCGCCAGGTCGGCCGCGCAGATCACCACCCGGGTTTCAGGATCGGTGATGTAGTGGCCGAATTCATCGGCACGGTTCATGGGGTTGACCGGCACCACCACGGCGCCTGCGGC
>JAIYCN010000339.1 GCA_027487995.1 Rubrivivax sp.
GCGCCTGCGGGACGAGGTGGCGCGGCTGCGCGCGGAGCAGGCGGAGTGGGCGCGGTTCTTCCCGCCAGGGCACTTCTATTCCCCGCTCCCGTCGCGGGCGGAGGTGGCCGAGGTGTTCGCCCGCGGGCTGGCGGGCCCGCCTTTTCCGGGGATCGACCTGAACGAGGCGGCCCAGCTGGAGCGGCTGGAGCGGTTCGCGGCGTGGTATCCGGAGCAGCCGTTTCCGGAGCAGCCGGACCCGGCGCGGCGCTTCCACCTCGCGAACCCCTCCTATGGGCACTTTGACGCGATCATGCTCTACGGGATGCTGCGGGAGGCGCAGCCGCGGCGGGTGATCGAGGTCGGGTCCGGCTTCAGTTCGGCCGCGATGCTGGACCTCAACGACCGGGTGTTCGGGGGGCGGATCGAATTCACCTTCATCGACCCCGACATGCGCCGGCTGCGGCCGCTGCTGCGGCCGGACGACGCGGCCCGCTGCACGCTGGTCGAGCGGCGGGTGCAGGAGGTGCCGCTCGCGACCTTCGCGGCGCTGCGGGAGAATGACGTGCTGTTCATCGACTCCTCCCACGTCAGCAAGGTGGGCAGCGACGTGAACCGCCTTTACCTCGAGGTGCTGCCGGCGCTCGCGCCGGGGGTGCTCGTGCACATCCACGACGTCGCCGGCAACCTCGAGTATCCGCGGGAGTGGTTCGACGAGGGGCGCGCGTGGAACGAGCAGTACCTGCTGCGCGCGTTCCTGATGCACAACGCGGCCTGGCGGATCGAGCTCTTCACGGGGCTGCTATTCAACGCGCGGCACGAGTGGTTCCGGGAACGGATGCCCCTGTGCGCCCGGGGCGGCGGCGGGCAGCTTTGGCTCCGCCGGATTTCTCCCTGACGGCGGGCGCGGCTCCGGCCGCGCCGTCCCGTCCGGCAACTGCAGGCGAAAGATGCTGCCGCGGGGCGAGCGCGGCTCGTGCTCCAGGCGGCCGCCGAGGGCGCGGAGGTAGGCCTTGGTGATGGCCAGGCCCAGCCCGAAGCCGCCGCTCGCGCGCGCGCGCGCCCGATCCGTCCGGTAGAAGCGTCCCATCAGATGCTGGCGATCCTCCTGACTGATGCCCGGACCTTCGTCCGCGACCTCGATCACCACGCTCCCGGGCGCCTTCCGGCTGGAGACGCGCACCTCCGAATCCGGGGGGCCGTACTTGATCGCGTTGTCGATCAGGTTTTGCAGGGCTTGACGGAGGATCACCGGATCCGTCCGGAGCTCGAGGCCCGCCCCCACGACCACCAGGCGCTGGTCCTTCTGTTCGGCGAGGATGCCGAGTTCCTGGGCGCAGGCGCCGAGCAGTTCGTCGAGCGCGACGGGCGCGGGATGCAGCGCCTCGCCGCGGCCCTCCGCGCTGGCGAGTTGAAGCAGGCGTTGCACCAGCTGCTGCAGGCGCTGCGCCTCCTCGAGCATGGAGGCGATGATGTCCCGGTACTCCTCCTCCGAGCGCCCCCGCCGCAGGCCCACCTCGCCCACGCTGCGCAGCGTGGTCAGCGGGGTGCGGAGCTCGTGCGAGGCGTCCGCCACGAAGCGGTCCAGCGCCTCGAAGGAGTTCTGCAGCCGGTCCAGCGTGACGTTGAACACGCCGGCGAGGCGCCCCAGCTCGTCGTGCGGGTTCGCGACCGGCAGGCGCCGCCCGAGGTCTTCCGCGGAGATGCGCTGCGCCTCGTCCGCCATCCGGTCGAGGGGCAGCAGCCAGCGCCGGGTGAAGAAGTAGCCGCCCGCGACCAGCAGTGCCACGACCACGGGGAGCGCGGCGATGATGATGAGCTGGAGGTCCGGCAGCGCGTCGGCGTGCGGCTGGTGCACCCGGATGAGGCGCAGCAGCCAGGGCCCCGGGGCGCCCGGTACCGTGAAGGGCACGGTGAGCGTGCGGAGCCGCAGGTCGGGGGCGACCGGGAAGACGCTGATCGTGCCGGGGGCCGCGAGGCGGTTCGGGGGCGGCAGCTGGAGGTTGCGGTTCTCGGACAAGGGCCAGCGGCGGACCACCAGGCCGCCGCGGTCGTCCCACAGTTCGAACCACGGGTGCTCGGTGACATCGACCGGGCCGCGGGTGAGCTCCTGCCCCTGCCAGCGGAGGGAGGGACCTTCGGCCGCCTGCAGGCTGCGCTCCACCGCCGCGAGGTCCTGCCGCAGCTGGTGGTCGAGGGGGCGGGCGAGGCGCACCGCCACGAACGTGTAGAGCGTCGCGGAAAACAGGGCCACCAGGCCCGTGCCGCCAACCGCGTACCAGAGCGCCAGCCGGGAACGGACGGTCAGCCGCGACCACCACGCGACCACGCGGTCCGCCAGCGGGGTCACGGGGTCAGCCGCTCCATCTTGTAGCCGATCCCGCGCTGCGTGTGGATGAGGCGCTCGACCCCCGGGAAATCGACCTTCTTGCGCAGGCGCATCATCTGCACGTCGATGACGTTGTCCAGGGAGGTCATCCGGTGGACCTGCTTCCAGACGTCGCGCTCGAGCATCTCGCGGGTCACGGTCTGCCCCTGGCTGCGCATCAGGTATTCGAGGACGTCGACCTCGCGCGGGGTGAGGCGGATCTCCTGGCCGGCGCGCACGGCGATGCGGGCCCGGGTGTCGAGCTGCAGGTCGCCGCACTGCAGGTTGCGGCCCGCGGCCCAGTTCGGGCGGCGCAGGAGCGCGCGGCAGCGGGCGATCAGCTCCGCGAAGGCGAACGGCTTCGGCAGGTAGTCGTCGGCCCCGTTGTCCAGCCCGAGCAGCCGGTCCGTCAGCGTGCCGCGGGCGGTGAGCATCAGCACTGGCGTGGTCCGACCGGAGGCGCGGATGCGGCGCAACACCTCCAAGCCGTCGAGGTCCGGCAGCATCCAGTCGAGCACGATGAGGTCCGCCGGTTCCCCCTGGGCCAGCCGCAGGCCGGAGGCGCCCTCGGCCGCGCTCTGCACCTGCCAGCCCTCCAAGGTCATTCCCTCGACGATCGAGTCGCGGGTCTTGCCCTCGTCCTCGACGAGGAGTACGCGCGGGGGTTTCATCACATCCGTGGCGGCCATGGGGCTCAGGGCGGTTGGCGTATGCTCCGGCTCGGCGGTGGAAACGCAATCCCTCTGATATTTCCTGTCAGCCGACGGTCCGGCC
>JAIYCN010000058.1 GCA_027487995.1 Rubrivivax sp.
AAGTACTTCAACAACGAGGCGAACCAGCAGTCGGGCTCCCGCCTCGTCAACACGAGCCATCGGGATTTCGGAGTTTCCACACCGTTCAGCGGTTTTGGCGTCACCGTGATGGTGAATGACTCAGGCATTGACACCACCAACCCCGACCTGCCCCTGGGCACCAAGGTGGTGGACAACGTTCAGGCCGCGCAGAACATCGCGTTGAACTTGGCCTCGGACCTTGCTGGCCCGGGCATCCTGCCCATCGTCCATCTGAAGAACCAGATCAACACCGACCTGGGTTCAGGCCACGGCACCCATGTGGCTGGCACGGTCGGTGGCATTGGCCAGCAGTCTGCCCGGGGCAAGAACCGTGGCGCTGCTCCGGGTGCAAGCCTGTTGGGTTACGGATCGGGTGGCGTGCTCTTGATCCTGGACGCCGTCGGCGGTCTGGACTATGCGCTGACCCATCAATTCACCTATCGCAACCCCATCATGGTCACCAGCAATTCCTGGGGCACCTCTGGCGAGGTAGAGTGCGAACACCCGGTGAACGTGGCCACATATGAGCTGGCCAAGAAGGGCATTCTGTCGGTGTTCGCCGCTGGCAACGACGGCCCCGGCGAAGACACCCACAACCCCTATGCCCAGGCACCCTGGGTGGTGTCGGTGGGCGCCAGCGAGAAGGACGGTGTGCTGACCGGCTTCTCCTCGCGCGGCAAGCGGGGCGGCAAGAAGGACTGCACCATGCCCGACGGCCAAACCTTCACCTTCGTCAACGAGCCCACCATCGTGGCTGCCGGCGTGAACATCATCTCCACCCGTGCGCTTACCGGCGCGCTGCCGGCCCTGGAAGCCCAGGCCGATGCGCAGGGCATGCCCGCCAATGAAGTGCCCTACTACACCTTCAGCAGTGGCACTTCCATGGCCACTCCGCATGTCTCGGGTGTGGTGGCCCTGATGCAGGAAGCCGCCATCAAGAGCAGCCCGAATCGGGATTCCTTGACCCCGGCCCAGGTGAAGTCCATCCTTCAGCAGACCGCGACCAACATGACCGGCCGCGATCGCTTTGAAGTGGGCGCCGGCCACCTGAACGCCTACGCCGCGGTGGCCCAGGCCCAGGCCGTGGCCAAGGGCGGTGCGACGATTGCCTACGGCAGCACGATCAAGACGGCGCGGACCTTCTTCGCCAACCAGGTTCTGGTTCCGGGTGCAACCACCACGGAAACCGTCGCCTTCAGCCCGATCGGTGCCAACCCCGGCAAGACCTTCACGGTCGCAGCCGACGTGGTGGAAGTGACCGCGCGAATGACCTCGGGTGCCAACCCGGTGGGTGTGCAGCTCATCTCCCCCTCGGGCAAGGTGTACGGCTCCTCCATCGCCTTGCCGGTGCTCGGCGACACGGTGGCAGCTTCGGGCCCCGGTGAAGCCGGTACTTGGACGGTGAAGATCAAGGGCTTAGGCAGCTTGTCTGGCGTTGCCCTGGATCCCCTGCGCCTGACCAACGGATACGGCCTTCCCGAGAGCTTCCCGGTTCAAGTCTCGCAGCTAAGGAGTGGCGGCTTTACCGGTATGAGCGACATCCCCAATCACCCGGCGCGCAACGCCATCGAGTACGCCGTTGGCAAACGCCTGGTGGATGGCCACTCCACGGGGAGGTTCAATCCGGACGCCTTACTGAAGCGCGGCGAGTTCGCCCAGTACCTGGTGCTGGCGGGCAGCCTGCGACAGAGCATCCCCTTTGGCCCCAATGGCCGCAGCACCTCGGGCCTTCCAAGCAACGACGCGCTCTACGCCACGGCCGAGATCGTGACGGCCAAGGGATCGGTTCTGCGTGACCTGACGTACAGCCAGGCTCCGGTGCTGCCGCTGCAGAACGGTTCGTTCAATGCTATGGGTAACGTCAGCCGCTACGACCTGGCCTACTCCTTGGTGCAGTCGCTGGCACTGGAGCCCACGGTCACGGGGCTGGCAAAGGATGTGGTCTTCAAGGCTGTGACGTTCCAGCATGACGGGAAGTCCATCCCGGTTGAGGATGTGGGTAACCTGACCAAGCAGGCGCAGGCCTATGTGCAGATTGCCATCAACGCCGGATTGCTGCGCCCGACTCTGTTCCTCAAGGATTCGACAACCTTCGGTGGCTTGCCTACCCTGGCTGCGAGATTTGAGCCGAACAAGGCCATCACCCGCGCCGAGTACGCCCTGTCTGCCGGCCAGTTCCAGGTGATGTACCAGTCTGGCGAAGACGGCAAGTAATCCAGCACCTGTCGCACCGGACAGTCCGCCGGCTCGCCGGCGGTGTAGGCTCCAGACCGCAAGGCTGGAGCCTTTTTTCTTGAACCCTGCGCGTAAGGAGAGTCCCCGATGCCGATTGAACTTGAGCGTCGCCAGTGGCTGCAGACAGTGGCTGCGGGATCCCTGGCGCTGTGGGGCGGCACCCCGGCGCAGGCAGCGCCGCGCTTCAGCGAGGAGGACCTTTCCGCCGCGCGCGCGCTGATGTCGGCCGCACTGTCTTCGGGCGAGGCTTGGCGGTTGGCCTCGGAATTGGCAACCGGCATTGGCGCCCGACCTGCGGGGTCCGAGGGTGATCGCCGCGCAGTGGCCTGGGCGCAGCGCAGTCTGCGTGAATTGGGCCTGGTCAATGTGGGTACGCAGGCCATCGAATTGAATGTGTGGCAACGCGGTCCGGCATCGGCCCGTTTGCTCGCCAGTGCCTCGGGTGACGCATCGCGTTCGCTGGTCGTGGCCGCCCTGGGCAACAGCATCTCCACGCCTGCGCAGGGCGTGGAGGCCGAAGTGGCGTGGTACCCAAGCTTGGCCGCGTTGATGGATGAGCCCTCCGATCCGCTGCGCTCACGCGCCAGGGGTCGCATCGTCTTCATTGATCAGAAGACCGAGCGCGCCCGCGACGGCAGCGGCTACAGCCGCTCGGTGGGCGCCCGCGTGGCCGGTCCAGTGGAGGCCGCGCGGCGCGGGGCGGTGGCCTTTGGTCTTCGCTCGGTGGGCACCTCGGGGGGCAGTCCACCAGGCCCGGATGCACCAACCGATGCGGCCCGAGACCTCGGTCGCATTGCCCATACCGGCACCACGCGCTACGACCTCCGGGTGCCCATGATTCCGGCATTCGCCGTCTCCGTGCCCGATGCGGATGTGATGGCCGCGCGGGTGGCGGCCGGGCACACCCTTCGGCTGTCCCTGCAGATGCAAAACCGAAGCGATGTGCCAGCGCGGACGCACAATGTGATGGCCGAGGTTGCCGGTACCGATCTGGCGCATGAAGCGGTGCTCATCGGCGCCCACCTGGACTCCTGGGACCTGGGCCAAGGCGCGGTTGACGATGGGGCCGGTGTGGCCATCGTCAGTGCCGCTGCCGCGCTCATTGCCCGTGCCGCCCGTGAGGGCCGGCGCCCGAGGCGCACCGTGCGTGTGGTGCTGTTCGCCAACGAGGAAAACGGCTTTGATGGCGCCATTGCCTATGGCAAGGCCCATGCCCATGTGCCGCACCAGGTGGTTGCCGAAAGCGACTTCGGCGGTGGGCGCATCTACCGGCTGTCCAGCCGCGTGCAGCCGGCAGCGCTGCCCCTGTTCGCGCAGATGGCCGAGCTGCTCAAGCCATTGGGCGTGGAAGCCGGTGACAACAATGGCAATCCGGGGCCGGACGCGGCCTTCCTGATGCGCAACCACCAGTGGCCAGGTCTGCAGTTGAGCCAGGATGGCACGCGCTACTTTGACGTGCACCACACCGAGCGCGACACCATCGATCAGCTTGACCCCGCCGATCTTCAGCAGAATGTGGCCTGCTGGGCGGCCGTGGCCTGGATGAGCGCTCAGGCCCCGCTGAGCTTTGCGCCGCTGCCCGCGTTGCGACGATAGAAGGTGATGGGCTCGGCCTTCAGCCCTTCCTTGAGCTGGGCCTTGAACTGGCGGTGGATGTTCTGCCGCATGGCACCCACCACGTGCATCTCGCAGGGCTTGCAGTCAAAGCGCAGCGTCAGGCGGTCTTCGCCATGCTGCAGCACCAGCGGCTCGGCCCTCACCGTGCCTTGAACGCCGGTGACGCCCTTGGCCTGCTTGGGGCACAGTGAAAGGCTCCAGCGCACGCAGTGCTTGGTGATCATCAGGCTCACCTCGCCCAACTCCTCGTGGCTCTCGTAGGCGGAGTCCACCACCTTCACGCCGTGCCGTTCGTAGAAGGCCGCGGCCTTGGTGTTGTAGACGTTGGCCAGGTAGTTCAGGCTGTCCTCGGGGTAGGCCACCGGGGGCTCGACGGGCTGTGCGCGCGGCAGGCGCGGCAGGGCCTTGATGCGGGCTTCATCCAGCGCCGCCACCGCATCCCGGCGCAGCGCATTCAGCGTGGACGCGGCAAGGAACCAGGGCTGGTGCAGGGCCACGCGCACGCGGCGCGGCGTGTAGAGCGTGTTGCCCAGCTTGGCCAACTGCTCACGCGTGGTGGCCTCGGCCCGCTGCGCGTCTCGTGCCTGTTCGGGGGTGAAGGGCGCACGCACGCTCACTTTCACACCGTCTTCACTGCGCAGGGTGAGTTCCAACGCGTCCACCGTATCGCACAGGTCTTCCATGCAGGCGGCCTTTGGCTGCGCGGCTGCGCTTTCTGCCTTCACTCGCACTTGCGCCAGCGTCACGTCCACCGCGATGCGCCGGTCGGCTGAAGGCCGCGCCAACAGACGCTCCCAGGCCATGTCGCGGTTGCGGCTGATGGCCACATGACGCCGCAGATCCTTCAGGTCACGCACCGTCAGCCCCTGCGCCTGCTGCGGCTCGATGCGCCAACGCGTGCCGCTCACCAGTGTGGCGGTGTTCACCGGCACGCCCTGCAGTTCGCCCTGCTGGTCCCACCAGGTGAGTGCGTCGCCGTTGTTCAGTGCGATGGCCGCATCACCCGTGTCCACCTCGAAGTGCTGGTCGGTTACCGCCACCACATGGCCTAAGCTGATGCCCGCATGCTTGGGGGTGTCGAAGGCGCCGATGTCGTCGTTCTCAGGTGCCTGGCGACCATTGACGAAGTAGTCGGTGCCGCCGCGGTTGTAGGCCTGTTCGGGCTCAGGCGTGAAGGTGTAGGTGCAGCGGCCCGCGCTGGCGCGCGAAAGTTCGGGTCGGCGGTCCAGGATGGCGTCCAGCAGCCGCCGGTAATGCGCGGTGACGTTCTTCACCGTGGCCATATCCTTGTAGCGGCCCTCGATCTTGAAGCTGCGGACGCCCGCGTCGATCAGCGCTTCCAGGTTGGCGCTTTGGTCGTTGTCCTTCAGGCTCAACACGTGTTTGTCATGCGCAATCACGCGCCCGGCTGAGTCGGTGACCGTGTAGGGCAGCCGGCATTCCTGTGAGCACGAACCCCGGTTGGCGCTGCGCCCGGTGTGTGCATGGCTGATGAAGCACTGCCCGCTGTAGGCCACGCACAGTGCGCCGTGCACGAAGAATTCCAGCGTGGCGTCCTGCACCTGCTCAGAGATGGCGCGGATCTGCTGCAGGTCCAACTCTCGGGCCAGCACCATCTGCGAAAAACCGACATCCTGCAGAAAGCGCGCCTTTTCGGGCTTGCGGATGTCGGTTTGCGTGCTGGCGTGCAACTGAATGGGGGGCATGTCCAGTTCCAACAGGCCCATGTCCTGCACGATCAGCGCATCAGCACCCGCCTCGTACACCTGCCAGGCCATGCGGCGGGCGCCTTCCAGTTCGTCGTCGCGCAGGATGGTGTTGAGCGTGACGAAGATGCGCGTGCCGAAGCGGTGGGCATGCCGCACCAGGCGCTCGATGTCATGGATGCTGTTGCTGGCCTTGTCCCGCGCACCGAAACCGGGGCCGCCGATGTAGATGGCGTCCGCGCCATGGTTGACGGCCTCGATGCCGATGTCGGCATCGCGGGCAGGAGACAGCAGTTCTAGGTGGGCGCGCGGCATGGGCAGGATTGTCGCGCCGAGCGTGAAGTCCGCCACCACCCCCCTGAACAAGGGGGTCGAAACAACCGATTGCTGCACGGCAGCATCCGAAGCCGTGGAGTTCCCGTACCCACCGGGATACCGAATTTCCTCAACTCCCTCACGGAAGACCATGAAGATTGCTGACTACGGCCGCAAGGCCATCGACTTCAACCACGCAACCCCGGCCACGGCCCCCGAGGGTGTGTCGCGCCGCTTCCTGGTCACTTCGCTGGCCAGTGGCTTCGCTGCGGCCACGCTGCCGGTTTCTGCTCAGACCATCACCACCGACACCAAGGGCATCACCGTGGCCGAAGTGAAGGTCAAGACCGCCGACGGCGAGATCCCCGCCTACGTGGCCCGTCCGACCAAGGCCGGCAAGCACCCGGTCATTCTGGTGGTGCAGGAAATCTTTGGCGTGCACGAGCACATCAAGGACATGTGCCGCCGCTATGCCAAGCAGGGCTACTACGCCATTGCGCCCGAGATGTTCAGCCGCCAGGGTGATGTGTCCAAGCTGACCGACATCGGCACCATCCTGTCGACCGTCGTGAGCAAGGTGCCTGACGCGCAGGTGTGCGCCGACCTGGACGCCGCCGTCGCCTTCGCCAAGGCCAGCGGCCATGGCGACACGGCCAAGCTGGGCCTGGTGGGCTACTGCTGGGGCGGCCGCACCGCCTGGGTGTACGCCAACCACAACAAGGGCCTGAAGGCGGCCGTGGCCTACTATGGTCTGTTGGAAGGTCTGAAGGATGGCAACCTGCGTCCGCGTGACCCCATCGAGTTCGCCGAAGAAATCAAGGTTCCGGTGCTCGGCCTGTACTCCGGCATCGACGCCTTCGTGAAGCAGGAAACCATCGCCAAGATGCGCGGCCTGATCGCCAAGGGCGGCAGCGGTTCCGAAATCGTCGTGTTCCCGAACGTGGACCACGGCTTCAATGCCGACTACCGCCCCACCTACGACAAGTCGGCTGCGCAGTTGGCGCAGAAGATGGCCAACGATTGGTTCAAGAAGTTCGGCGTCTGATCAGTTGGAGAAGGCGGCGATCCCGGTGATCGCCCGCCCCAGGATGAGGGCATGCACATCGTGCGTGCCCTCGTAGGTGTTCACCACCTCCAGGTTCACCAGATGGCGGGCCACGCCGTATTCATCGCTGATGCCGTTGCCGCCCATCATGTCGCGCGCGGCGCGGGCAATGTCCAGCGCCTTGCCGCAGGAGTTGC
>JAIYCN010000180.1 GCA_027487995.1 Rubrivivax sp.
CCCGGTCGGCGCCGGCGGCCGTCAATTCCGCGGCGGCGTGTGTGCCGGTGCTCACGGCCCAGCAGGCGAACCCGCCCGCGTGCGCGGCCGCGATGTCGAAGGGCGAGTCCCCGATGAGCAGGGTGCTTTCCGCGCGCGCCCCGAGTTGGCCGAGGGCGTAGGCCGCGAATTCCGGCCGCGGCTTGAGCCAGGGAGTGTCGCCCGCGCCGAACACGCCGCGCAGGAACGGCGTGACGCCGAGGTGGGCGCAGATCCGCCGCGAGTGCTCGCCGCGCTTGTTGGTGAACGCCGCCAGCACCACCCCGCGGGCGTACTGGGCCTCCAGCAACTCCCGCGCGCCGGGCAGCAGGCGGACGTCCTCGAGCAAAATCGAGTCGGTGTACGCCACGTGGAGGCGCGCGCCCTCCGCCACGAGCTCGGGCGGAAGGAAGTGCCCCATCGCCCGCTCCAGCCCGCCGCCGACCGCCGCGCGGACCTGGGCGAGGGTGGGGGCCGGGCGCCCGAGTTGGGGCAGCACGTGGCAATAGGAACGGTGGATCGTGGTGAACGCGTCCACCAAGGTGCCATCCAGATCGAGCAACAGGGTTTCGTAGCGGGGCATCGCGGTCGCGGCAGCGTGCCGTCCGCGACGCGGGAAACGAGGCAAAACCTCGCCCCGCCGCAAAATGGGGTTGGCGCGCGCGGCCGGCGCCGGTGGACTCCGCGCATGCCGGACGCCCCCGCCCTTCCCGCCGCCGCCACCGTGCGGACCGAGGTGGTGGCGGAACGTGGGGTGGTCACCGTCGGCGGCGGGTGGCAGATCAGCCAGTCCCCGCCCGTCTGGCCCGGGCTGCCGCCGGGCACCGTCGGGGTCCGCTTGGTCGCCGAGGCCCTGGGCCGCTGGGACAGCTCGCTGCCGCTCTTCCTCGCGGGCGTCCGCCGGGAGTGCCGCGCGGCCGGGCTGCCCTGCGACGACGCGGAACTGCCGCCCCGGCTCCGCGACCTCCTCGCGCAGTTCGAGGCCGCGCAGGCCCGGGGCGCGCCGGCGGATCGCGCGGACAGCTTCCTGACCGCGGTGGGGCTCGCGACGCGGGAGGTGGCGGTGCAGGCGCGGGCAATCCTCGACTTCGTCGGCGAATGCGCCCTCAGCGCGGTGCGCCTCGCGCGCAGCCCGCGGCGGTTCCGCTGGGCCGATTGCGCCGCCGAGATGCAGCAGTGCGGCGCGATGGCCCTCCCCATCGTCAGCCTGATCAGCTTCCTCGTCGGCGTGACCCTCGCCTACACCGGCGCGATCGTGCTGCGCCAGTTCGGCGGCGACATCTGGATCGCCGACCTCGTCGGCCTTTCGATGGTGCGGGAGATGGGGGCGGTGATGACGGCGGTGGTGCTCGCGGGGCGGACCGGGGCCGCCTACGCCGCCACCCTGGGCAACATGAAGGCCAACGAGGAGATCGACGCCCTCGCCACGCTCGGCATCCCACCGGTCCAGTTCCTCGTCCTGCCGCGCCTGCTGGCGCTGGCGCTGATGATGCCGGTGCTGGCCCTCTACGCGAACGCCCTCGGCATCCTCGGCGGGCTGGTGATCGCCTATGCCGTGCTCGCGATTCCCCCGACGGCCTTCTGGGTGGAGTTGCTCACGATCATCGATTTGTCCGACGTGGCTTCCGGCGTGATCAAGGCGGTCGCGTTCGGGCTGATCGTCGGTCTCGCCGGCTGCCTCCGCGGGCTGCAGGCCGAGCGCAGCGCCGACGGCGTCGGCCGCGCCACCACCTCGGCGGTGGTGACGGCCCTGCTCCTGCTGGTCATCGCGGACGCCTTGTTCGCGGTGTTGTTTGACGTGCTCGGGATCTGACGCCGATGGACGCTCCCGCCCGCCTTGCCCCCGGGGAAATCCCCGCCATCGCCGCCGAGGCGCTCGACTGCGGCTACGAGGGCCGACTGGTGCTCCGTGACATCACCTTCTCGGTGGCGCCGGGGGAGATCTTCTTCGTCATCGGCGGTTCCGGCTGCGGCAAGAGCACGCTGCTGCGCCACCTGATCGGGCTCCAGGAGCCGCGGCGCGGGCGGGTGAGCTTCCACGGCGAGCCCTTCGCCGCGGCCGACACGGCCGGGCGCCGCGAGCTGCTGCGCACCTTCGGGGTGCTCTTCCAAGGCGGTGCGCTGTGGTCTTCGCTGACCCTCCGCGAGAACGTCGCCCTGCCGCTCGAGGAGTACACTCCACTCAGCCGCCGGGAACGCGGGGAACTCGCCGCGCTCAAGCTTGCCCAGGTCGGGTTGCAGGGTTTCGAGGACTATTACCCGGCCGAGATCAGCGGTGGGATGCGCAAGCGCGCCGGGCTGGCGCGGGCCCTGGCGCTCGACCCCGCGGTCGTGTTCTTCGACGAACCCTCGGCGGGCCTGGACCCCGTGACGTCCCGCAGCCTCGACGATCTCATTCGCCAGGTCCGCGACACCTTCGGCACGACCATCGTGGTGGTTTCGCACGAGCTGGCCTCCATCTTCGCCCTCGCCGACCGCGCGATCATGCTGGCCCGGGAGGAGCAGGGGATCATCGCCGCGGGGCCGCCCGCCGCGCTCCTCGAATCATCCGACCCCCGGGTCCGGGCCTTCCTCACCCGGACGGCGCCGGCCTGAGCCGGTTCAGGCTGTCCTTCCGCCGGCCGATCGCCCAGCTTCCCCCCGCGTGAAGACCAAGGTAAGTCCAGCCGTCGTCGGGGCCTTCGTGATCGGTGGGCTGGCGTTGCTGTTTTTGTCCCTCGTCTCCTTCG
>JAIYCN010000185.1 GCA_027487995.1 Rubrivivax sp.
GGAACTCACTGATCAGCCATGAGCCCACCAGAATCATCACCGTGCGCAACACGATGGCGCCAATGATGCCGATCATCAGCACCCGCTTCTGGAAGGCCGGCGGCACCGCGAAGTAGGTGAAGATCATCAGGAACACGAAGATGTTGTCCACCGCCAGGCTCTTCTCGATGAGATAGCCGGTGAGGAACTCCATGCTGCGCGTGTTGGCCACATCAAGGCCGTGGTCCTGGTAGACCGCCCACCAAAACAGGCCATTGAAGGCGAAGGACAACAGCACCCAGATGATCGACCAGTTCAGCGCCTCCTTCACGGAGACTTCATGGGCGCCCTGCTTCTTGAGCACCACGAAGTCGATGAACAGTGCAACCAGCACCGAGATGATGAAGAAGGCCCAGAGCCAGGTAGGAGCGATGGTGTCCATGGAGATCCAATTGGTGACGTGCGCTTCAAAGCGCCGAAACCCGCAGTGTGCGGGTTTCGAAATTCCGGTTAAACCAGGATGAAATTGAAGAATACTTCGGTTTTTTGGAAGTATTCAGCGCATGATCAATCCGGCTGCGCTCAGCGGGGCTGCACCCGCCACAGGCTGCCCTCGGCTGCGTCATTCACGAGATAGACCCAGCCATCCGGCCCCATGCGGACATCCCGCACGCGGCCCACTTCACCAACCAGCAGGCGCTCCTCGCGCACCACGCGCTCGCCGTCGAGCACCAACCGCACGAGACTCTGACCGCTGAGGCCGCCCACCAGCAGGCTGCCCTTCCAGGCGGGAATGGCATCAGCCGTGTAGAAGGCCATGCCGGAGATGCCGATGGACGGAATCCAGGCGTGCACCGGTTGTTCGAAGCCCTCACGCGGGGTGCTCTCGCCAATCTTGGTGCCAGTGCCGTAGTTCACCCCATAGGTGATGGTGGGCCACCCATAGTTGCGCCCGGCGCGGATGATGTTGAGTTCATCCCCGCCTTGCGGGCCGTGCTCGTGGGTCCACAGTTCGCCCGTGGTCGGGTGCAGCGCGGCGCCCTGCATGTTCCGGTTGCCGCGGCTGAAGACCTCGGGCAGTTGGTCGGGCTTGCCCACGAAGGGGTTGTCCGCCGGAACGCGGCCATCGTCATGAAGGCGGATCACGGAACCCGCGTGGTCGCGCGGGGCCTGGGCACGGGCCATCTCACCGCGGTCGCCCAGCGTGAGGTACAGGAAGCCCTTGCTGTCGAACACGATCTTGCCGCCCAAGTGGAAACCGCGCCGCGACTTCGGCGACATGGCGAACAGTTTCTGCTGGTCCGCCAGACGCCCATCCTTCAGGCGCGCGCGCATCAGCGCGGTGCCGTATTCGCCATCGTCCGTGGGCGAGGGTTCGGCATAGGCCAGGTAGAGCCAGCCGTTGCTGGCGTATTGCGGATGCGGCACCACATCGAAGAGACCAGCCTGCCCCGCGACCTTCACCGTGGGCACGCCCTCGATGGGCTTGGGGTCGAGCTTGAAGTCCGCGCTGATGCGGCGCAGGGTGCCGCCGCGCTCGGTGACCAGCATGTCGCCGTTGGGCAACCAGGCCACGGACCAGGGCCGGTTCAAACCCGTCACCATTGCCGTGGCCTTCACCGCCACGGCTGGTGCCGGTGTGGCGGCCACCACGTCCTTGGAGAAGCTGGTGGGGCGGTGCTGCTGGGCCAGGGCCACTGGAGCGGCAACTGCGGCTGCGGCTGCAAGCACGCCGGCCAGGCAGGCGGCGGGCGCCCAGGCGGGAGCGGTCGGGGAAGAGATCTTCGTGTTCATGCGCGCATCCTATCGGCAGCCCAATAGCCCTGTGCACAATCGCTCCATGGTCTTCACTGAATGGATTGGCGGCGCTGGGCCCTGGCGGGCACTCCTGTCTGTCATGACTGGGCGTCTGCTTCGCCTTCAATGGGCGATCGCCTTGATGGTGGCGGCGATGGTGGGCGCTGGTTCACCTGCGCACGCCGAAGGCCTGGTGGTGGGCTCCAAGCGCTTCACCGAGAGCTATGTGCTGGGCGAATTGATCCGCCTCACCTTGCAGGACGCAGGCGTTGGGGCGGTACACCGCCAGGGCTTGGGCAACACGGCCATCGTGGAGCAGGCCCTGCGTTCAGGGCGCATCGATGTGTATCCTGAGTACACCGGCACCATCGTGCGCGAGATCCTGAAGCGCGAGGGCGAACCGCGCGACTTGGCTGAACTCAATGAGTGGCTCAAACCCTTGGGCCTGAAGGCTGCGGTGCCGCTGGGCTTCAACAACACCTATGCGCTGGCGATGAAGGCCGAGAGCGCGCAGGCGCTGGGCCTGCGGCGCATCAGTGACTTGGCGCGGCTGACTGTGGAACAACAGGCAGGGATTCGCACCGCCTTCACCCAGGAATTCAGCGCGCGGCGTGACGGTTGGCCAGCGGTGCAGCAACGATATGGATTGCGCATCCAGCCCGGGCGCGGCCTGGACCACAGCCTGGCCTACCAGGCCGTGGCGCAAGGGCAGGCCGACGTGATGGACGCCTACTCCACCGACGCGGCAGTGACGCGCCTGGGGCTGGTGCTGCTGGAAGATGACCTGCGCGTGTTTCCACGCTACGACGCTGTGCTGCTGATGCGCGCCGATGTGAATGAGGCGCCGCTTCGCGTGCTGGAAGGGCGAATCGATGAAGCGCGCATGTCGGCGCTGAATGCCCGGGCCGAAGAGGGGTTGCGGTTCGAGCAGGTGGCCTCTGCGGCGTTGCAGGAAATCAAGGGCAGCGGCACGGCGACTGCCCCCTCCACCACGCCCACTTCCGGCAAGGCCACCTTCACCACCCGCCTGCTGGCCCCGGACCTGCCGCGCCTGCTGGGCGAGCACCTGCTGCTGGTGGTGGCCTCCACCTCGTTGGCCATTGGGGTGGGCATGCCGCTGGGCTTGCTGGCACACCGCCGGCCGCGCATGGCACCCTGGATTCTGGGTGGTGCGGGCATGCTGCAGACCATTCCGTCCCTGGCCCTGTTGGCCCTGCTGATTGCGGCCATGGGGCGCATCGGCTTGGCACCGGCGCTGGCCGCGCTGTTCCTCTATGCCCTGCTACCGGTGATCAGCGGCACGCACACCGGCCTCACCCAGGTGGGCGGCGGCATGAAGCAGGCCGGGTTGGCGCTGGGCCTGAGGCCGCTGCAGGTGCTGCGCTTGGTGGAGCTGCCCCTGGCGCGGCCGGTGATCCTGGCCGGCGTGGGTTCATCAGCGGTGATTGGGGTGGGCACGGCCACCGTGGCCGCCTTTGTGGGCGCCGGCGGCTTGGGCGAACGCATCGTGGCCGGCCTGGCGGTCAACGATTCGGGGCTGATGCTGGCCGGCGCGGTGCCGGCCGCCGTGCTGGCGCTGCTGGTGCAGTGGGTCTTTCTGAAGGCGGCCAGGCTGCCGCCTCAGAAAGCGGCCACCGCCCCGTTGGAGCGCTGATCGAAGCCGCCTTCGAGCACGCCGTTGGCGTGGTGCACCAGCATGCCCGCGTGGCCCACGGCCTCGTCCCACGCGCCGATGGTTTCCACCTCATGGCCCCATGCGCGCAATTGCGTGACAACCGCGGGATCGAAACGCGACTCCAGCTTCAGCGTGTCGCTGGCATTGCCCCAGGTGCGGCCCAACAGCCATCGAGGGCGGTTCACCGCCAAGTGCGGATGGTCGCCGAAGTGGCGCCAGCGGTTGAAGAGCGTCGCCTGCGTCTGCGGTTGGCCGTCGCCACCCATGGTGCCGTAGACCGCAAAGCGGCCGTCGCCGAATTCCGCGAGTGCGGCATTCAGGGTGTGGAAAGGCTTCTTGCCAGGTTCCAGCGTGTTGATGTGCGAAGGGTCCAGCGAGAAGCTGCAGCCCCGGTTCTGCCAATTCACGCCTGTGTCGGGCAGCACCACGCCGCTGCCGAACTCGTGATAGATGCTTTGGATGAAGGACACCGCGACGCCGTGGCGGTCGATCACGCCCATCCAGATGGTGTCGCCGGGGTCGGTCTTGCGTCCCCAGGGCAAGGCGCGCTGCGGCTGATAGTCGGTCAGCAGGCTGTCGAGGAAAGCCGGCTGCAGCAGGTCCTGCGCCTTCACCTTCATGAAGGCCCGGTCGGTGAGGTGCGCGTCGCGCACCTTGAAGGCACGCTTGGTGGCTTCCACCTGGGCATGGAGGAAGGCGGGGCTTTCCGGGCCTTCACGCCAATCATGAACCTTGAGCATGCGCTCCATGAGGCCCAGGATCATCAACGACACCACCCCTTGCGACGGCGGCACCATGTTGTGCAGGCGCGCGCCGTGAGCGTTCAGCGCCAGGGGGTCCACGAGGCTCGCGTGGTGGGCGTTCAAGTCTTCCAGCGCCAAGGGGCTGCCCACGGCCTGCAGTTCCGCGGCCATCTCGCGCGCCAGCGCACCGCGGTAGAACTCATCCGTGCCTTTGGCTGCAATGCGCTCCAGGGTGCGCGCCAGGCGCGGCTGTTTGAACAGCGTGCCCACGGCGGGGGGCTCGCCACCGGGCAGGAAGGTCTCTGCAAAGCCGGGCGCCACCTTCTCGATGTCCGCACGCTTGGCGTCCGTGAGCGCGCTTTGACTGAGCGTGGTGGGCATGCCGCTGCGGGCATGGTGGATGGCGTCGGCCAGCAGGCGCGACATGGGCAAGCGCCCACCAAGCGACTGCTGCGACAAGCGCTGTGCCGCGCCCCAACCGGACACCGTGCCCGCCACCGTGAGTGCAGCCACGCCGCCCCGGAAGGGGATGCTGCCGGTGATGCCGCGCTGGGCGTACCAATCTCGTGTGGCCGCACGCGCACTGCGCCCGCTGGCGTCGATGCCGCCGGGCACACCTCCGGGGCCGCGGATCACCCAGAAGCCATCACCGCCGATGGCATTCATGTGCGGATAAACCACCGCGATGGTGGCTGCCGCCGCGACCATGGCTTCAAGCGCGTTGCCGCCCTCGCGCAGAACATCAACAGCCGACTGCGCCGCCAGGGAATGAGGAGCCACGGCCATGCCGCGGGTGCCGTAAATGGATTGCATGGGGGAATGCTAGTGCCAAACGGTTGCCGTGGGTGTTTACAAGGAAAATCGGGCGAGCGATCCAGAACCCCCCATGAGCCTCGATTCCGTCCGCGCCTTCCTGGCGCAACACGCCCCCGAACTGCAGATCATCGAAACGCCCGAACGCACGGCCACCGTGGCTGAAGCCGCGGCCGTGCACGGTGTGGCCACCGGGCAGATTGCCAAGACGCTTTCGGTGTGGCTGGGCGAGGAGCCGATCCTGCTGATCCTGGGTGGCGATGCGCGCATCGACAACGCCAAGTTCAAGGCGCAGTTCAAGACCAAGGCCAAGATGCTGGGGGCCGATGAGGTGGTCCACTGGACCGGCCACCCGGTGGGTGGCGTGTGCCCATTCGGGCTGGCGCACCCATTGAAGATCTACGCGGATGTCTCGCTCAAGAGCTTTGATGAAGTGGTGCCGGCCGCGGGTTCGGTGAACTCCGCCGTTCGCCTGACGGTGGACCGCATGGTGGAACTGGCAGCCGCCACCTGGGTGGAGGTGTCACAGAGCCCGCCGCCCGCCGGCAGTTGACGCCTAAGCCGGCTCGGATTCCACCGACAAGGCTGGTGCGCACTGCATGCGGCGGCCCTGCACCAGCACGGCCAGTTCACCGGGCTGCAGCGCCACCCAGGGTTCATCCAGGGTGAGGGGCTTGGTGGCCACCAGGGTCATGAGGTCC
>JAIYCN010000082.1 GCA_027487995.1 Rubrivivax sp.
AAGGACCCGTCGAAGGTGGACCGTTCCGCCGCCTACGCTGCGCGCTACGTCGCCAAGAACGTGGTGGCCGCCGGCCTGGCCAAGCAGTGCCAGGTGCAGGTGGCCTACGCCATCGGCGTCGCACGGCCCATGAACGTGACCGTGTACACCGAAGGCACCGGCGTGATTTCCGACGAGAAGATCGCCGCGTTGGTCAACGAGCACTTCGACCTGCGCCCCAAGGGCATCATCCAGATGCTGGACCTGCTGCGCCCGATCTATTCCAAGACCGCGGCCTACGGTCACTTCGGCCGCGAAGAGCCGGAGTTCACCTGGGAGCGCACGGACAAGGCACAGGCGCTGCGCGCCGCAGCAGGGCTGTGAGGCGAAGGGAGGTCCTGAGGAGCGCCGCGGCCACGGCCGTGGCGCTTCTGGGCTCGGCCTCCCACGCACAGCCCGGCGGTTCAGGATCTTCCATGCACCCTGCCCGCGCCACCACCGCCAGCCTCACCCGCGCCTTGCGCGAAGGCCGCACCAGCGTGCAGGCCATCGCACAAACGCACCTGGACCGCATCGCCGCCATTGACCGCGCCGGCCCGCGCATCAACAGCATCATCGAAGTCAACCCCGACGCGATGAAGGAAGCCAAGCGGCTGGACGCCCTGGCCCGCAAGGGCCAGTGGCTCGGGCCACTGCACGGCATCCCGGTGCTGCTCAAGGACAACATCGCCACCGGCGACCGCATGCAGACCACGGCGGGCTCGCTGGCGCTGGAGGGCACCCGCGCCGGGCGCGACGCGGCCATCGTCGAACAACTGCGGCATGCCGGCGCGCTCATTCTGGCCAAGACCAACCTCAGCGAGTGGGCCAACATCCGCTCCAACCGCTCCACCAGCGGCTGGAGCAGCCGCGGTGGCCTCACCCGCAACCCCTATGCGCTGGACCGCAACACCAGCGGCAGCAGCTCCGGCACGGGTGCAGCCATTGCCGCGGGCTTGGGCGTGCTGGGCGTGGGGACGGAAACCGACGGCTCCATCATTTCGCCATCCACCCGCAACGGCCTGGTGGGCTTGAAGCCCACGGTGGGCCGTGTGAGCCGGGACGGCATCATCCCCATCTCCCATACGCAAGACACCGCCGGCCCCATGACGCGCACGGTGGCCGACGCAGCGGCGCTGATGCAGGCCATCAGCGCCCGCGACGCACGGGATGCGGCCATGCAAGGGGCACCGGACACGCCAGATTTCATGGCCGGGCTCAAGCCCAACGCCCTGCAAGGCGTGCGGCTTGGCGTGGCCCGCAACCAGCTCAATCCGCATGCCGGCGTCAGCGCGCTCTTCGAACGCAGCCTGCAAACACTCAAGCAGTTGGGCGCCGAACTGGTGGACGTGCAGGCCCCGCGCCCGGCCACCTGGAGCGCAGACGAACTGACGGTACTGCTCGTCGAACTGAAGGCCGGCTTGGCCCGCTGGCTGGCCGACTTCGCGCCGAACGCGCGGGTGCGCACCCTGGAAGACATCATCGCCTTCAATGAGGCCAACGCTGCCAAGGTCATGCCGCACTTCGGCCAGGAGCTCTTCCTGCAGGCGCGCGACCTCGGCGGCCTGGACAGCCCGGTCTACAAGGCCGCGCTGGAGAAGTGCCGTCGCCTGGCCCGCACCGAAGGGCTCGAGGCCCTGTTCGAGAAGGAGCGCTTCCAGGCCCTCATCGCGCCAAGCGGTGGCCTGGCCTCACTGACCGACCTCGGTGCAGGCGACCACTCCACCGGCGGCTTTTCATCCGCCGCGGCCGTGGCCGGCTTGCCGCATCTCACCGTGCCCATGGGCGTGGTGTCCATCCAAGGCGGCGCGCTGCTGCCCACGGGTCTTTCCTTCGTGGGCCCGGCGTGGAGTGAAGCGGCCCTGCTGGGCTACGGCCATGCCTTCGAGCAGGCCGGGCCACAGCGAGTGGCGCCCACCTTCAGGCGGCATTCAACGGCCTGAAGTTCAACCGCCCGGCATCACGCGGGCGGCCGCTGCCGCAGGGCCAACACGCTGCCCAGCGCCAGCAGGCCGGCACTCAGCACGAACCCGGTCTGCAAGCCGCCACCGGCCGCGTCCGACACCCATCCCACCATCACCGGCCCCACGATCTGCCCGGCCGCAAAGATGATGGTGAAGGCGGCAATGCCCGAGGGCCAGGCCGCCTTGCTGCAGTGGTGGCGCACCAATGCGGTGGTCGACGCCACCACGGAAAGGAACACACTGCCGAACAGCGCCCCTGACGCAAACACCACCACCGGATGTGAAGACAGCACCGGCAGCACCGTGGCCAGCGCCAACAGGCCATTGAGCGTGGCCATCGGTCGCCCACCTGCATGCCGCTGCAGCAGGCCCGCCCACAACCAAGACGACGCCACCACGCCCAGGCCCAGCAGCACATAGAAGGACGTGAGCAACGGCCCGCTCAACCCCTGCTCCCGCAACAGCGAAATGATGAAGGTCATGTAGCCGATGTACCCGAGGCCAAAGCACAGGTAGCCGGCCATGCCGAAGCGCAAGGCTGCCAAAGGTGCCCGTTCGCGCTGCGCGGCGGCCACGGGCGGGCAGCGAAGCCGGCGCGTCATGCCCACCATCACCACCGTGGCCAGGGCTGCCAGCACCGCCAGCGCCAGCCAGGCACGCTGCCAATCCACCAAGGCGCCCCATTCCATCGGCGCCATCACCTGCGGCACCAGCAGCGAGCATGCGACGATGCCCAGGCCCGTGCCCCCGTAGTAGATGCCCAGGATCAAGCCCGATCGCTGCATACCGCCGGGCTGCTGGGCCAGCGTGGCCGCCAGCAGGCCACCGCCGGCAAAGCTCGCCGCACTGGCCAGGCCGCTGGCAAATCGCAGCGCGTACAGGGCCTCGTCCGAACGCACCAGCCCGTGCAGGGCCAGCGTCAGGCAAGCCCCGATGCCCCCGGCCACCACCACCTGCCGCCCATCGAATCGCGCCTGCCAACGCGGCAACAGCAAGGCGCCGGCCAGGTAGCCGGCCGCATTCACCGTGTTCATGGCGCCGGCTGTCGCGTAGCTCCAGTCGAGGTCGACTCGCATGGCCGGCAGCAGCAGCGCATAGGCAAAGCGGGCCAACCCAAGCGAAACCGCCGACGCCAGCGCCAGCCCCAAGGCCGTGACCACCCAGCCCCGGCGGAACTCGTTGTCCGACACGTGATCCATTTGGCGAAGATTTCCCCTTCATTTCAGTGTCGCATGGCACCCTCCGTACTCGGGAATGGGTGCTCGGTTAAACTCTGGTCACCTTCCGAGGAGCGCTGCGAGACGCGCGTGCAACCGCACGAAAGACGTCCCAGGCTCGGAACCGTGTCCAACTGCGCTCACCCTGCTTCGGCCCCTCCTGCGGTCGTGCATGGCGAGCGAATCCCGCATCGACTCCGTGCACGCGCCGCCCGTGATGGGGCACGCGGCAGGCTCCAACCTTTCACTCTCGGAGCAAAGAGTCATGAACGCTGTCGTCAAACCCCTCAAGGACCAGGATTACGTGGTCGCCGATCTGTCCCTGGCCGAATGGGGCCGCAAGGAAATCAAGATCGCCGAAACCGAAATGCCCGGCCTGATGGCCATCCGCGAGGAATTCGCCAAGAGCCAACCCCTCAAGGGCGCCCGCATCACCGGCTCCCTGCACATGACCATTCAAACGGCCGTGTTGGTGGAAACGCTGCAAGCCCTGGGCGCCGATGTGCGCTGGGCCTCCTGCAACATCTTCTCCACGCAAGACCACGCCGCTGCAGCACTGGTGGTCAGCGGCACGCCGGTGTTCGCCTACAAGGGCGAAACGCTGGACGACTACTGGGACTACACCCACCGCATCTTCGAATTCGGCCCCAAGGGTTCGGCCACCGAAGGCCCGCACATGATCCTGGATGACGGCGGTGACGCCACGTTGCTGATGCACCTGGGACAGCGCGCCGAGAAGGACATTTCCGTCATCGCCAACCCCGGCAGCGAAGAAGAGACCTGCCTCTTCAACGCCATCAAGGCCAAGCTGGCGCAAGACCCGACCTGGTACACCCGCAAGGCCGCGCAGATCATCGGCGTGACCGAAGAGACCACCACGGGCGTGCTGCGCCTGAACGAGATGTCCGCCAAGGGCAACCTGA
>JAIYCN010000276.1 GCA_027487995.1 Rubrivivax sp.
CTGATCGAATACACATCCGAACGCCTGGCCAATGCCTTGACGATCTCTGGAGTCACCACCGCGCCCATGATCGGAAGGGAGCGCATTGTGACGCCGCGCTTGATGCCCAACGCCTCAAGCGCTGCTACCTGGGTGGTCTTTATCGGACCACTTTGCTTGAAGGTGATCACCACCACCATCGGCTGGTTGGCCTTGGCGGTGGCCAACTGCGCCAAAAGGGCGCGTTCGATGACGGGGTTGGCCAGCGCGGTACCGCCAGCCACAAGGCCAGCAGCCACCAAGGTCAGGCGCGCCAGCGAGGGGAAACGAGAGATCATGAATGGGCTCCGTTGGTCAGGAAGCTTCGGTGGATTCCGAAGGTCCGGACTGTGTCAGGAGCCCACCCGTTCCCCCATCCCGCAGGCGCGGGGTTTCGGGGTCAATCGCCCCCCTCGGATGAGGGGCTGCACACTCAGTAACGGCTCTTTTCGGAGGGTGCCGACGGATCTTGCGAAGGCGTGACGCGGCCCAACCGACGCCACCCACGCGCCAACGCCTGGGCTGCGTCGTCGATGAAGGTGAACACCACCGGAATCACCAACAGGCTCAGGAAGGTGGATGTGATGAGTCCGCCGATGACCGCCACGGCCATGGGCTGGCGGAAGCTTGGGTCCGCGCCCCACCCCAAGGCGATGGGCATCATGCCCGCACCCATGGCAATCGTCGTCATCACAATGGGCCGCGCGCGCTTGTGGCAGGCATCCAGCAGGGCATCCCAACGGTTCATGCCCTGGCGCATGGCGATGATGGCGTAATCCACCAGCAGGATCGAGTTCTTCGTGGCGATGCCCATCAGCATGATCAGGCCGATCAGCGAGGGCATGGAGAACGCACTCTTGGTGGCCAGCAGCGCCACGAAGGCACCGCCCAGCGACAAGGGCAATGCCGCCAGGATGGTCACCGGCTGCATGAAGCCGCCGAACAGCAGCACCAGCACCATGTAGATGCACAGGACGCCGGTGAGCATGGCCAGGCCGAAGCTCTCGAAGAGCTCACCCATGACCTCCGCATCGCCGAAAGTGGACTGCGTGACGCCGGCGGGCAACTGCTGCACGCTGGGCATCGCCTGCGCGGCAGCAGCCACATCCCCCAGAGGTTGACCATTGAGTTCAACGTCAAGGTTGACATTGCGTCGGCGATCAAAGCGGTCGATCTGCGCCGGGCCGCTTTCCAGCGAGATGTGGGCCACCGTACCCAGCTGCACCGGACCGCGCGGCGTGGGGATCGGCAGTTGCGCCAACAAGGTAGGGTCCTGCCGCGCGTCGATGGGCAGGCGCACCACGATCGGCACCTGGCGCTGCGACAGGTTCATCTTCGGCAGAGCGCGGTCATAGTCGCCGGAAGTGGCGATGCGCAGCGTGTCGGCCAGTTGCTCGGCGGTGATGCCCGCGTCGGCAGCAGCAGTGAAGTTGGGCCGGATGACCAGTTCGGGCCTGACCAGGCTGGACGAGGACGCCACGTTGCCGATGCCCGGGATCGTGCGCAGGTCACGCACGACGTCGCGCGCTGCTTCGGACAAGGCATTGCCATCCTCGCCAGCCAGCACCATCACGTACTTTTCCCCGCTGGCGCCGGCCAGCCCTACGGTGACGCGAGCACCGGGCAACTGCTGCATCCGCTCCCGGATCTCGCCCTCAATCACCTGCTTGCGCAGCCCCGGTCGTTCGGCTCGCGGCGTGAGGGTCAGGGTGAGGGTGGCCTTGCGGGCCTCGGGTGCGCCACCTGGCATGAAGGGGTCGCTGCCGGCGGCACCGCCCCCGATGGCGGTGTAGATCTGGCGGATATGGGGATGGTCCTTGAGCAGCACCCTTGCCTGCTCTGCCACCTCACGCGTGTTGCGGAAGGTGCTGCCCGGCGGCAACTCGATCGTGACCTGTGACTGTCCGAAATCGTCGGGCGGAATGAAACCGGTGGGCAGCAGCGGGATCAGCGCAATCGAGCCCACGAAGAAGGCCCCGGCGCCGAAGGAGGTGATCCAGCGGTGCCGCACGCACCACGCGGCCGCCTTCATGTATCGGCTCATGACAGGGCCATCGGGCGGCTCGCCCTTGGTGACGATGGGCTTGAGGAGATAGGCCGACATCATGGGCGTGAGCACCCGCGCCACCACCAGGGAGGCGAACACCGCCAGTGCGGCCGTCCACCCGAACTGCTTGAAGAACTTGCCGGCAATGCCCGACATGAATGCGGTGGGCAGGAACACGGCAATGAGGGTGAAGGTGGTGGCGATCACGGCCAGGCCGATTTCATCGGCCGCCTCCATCGCCGCCTCGTAGGGGCTCTTGCCCATGCGCAGATGGCGAACGATGTTCTCGATCTCCACAATGGCGTCATCCACAAGGATGCCGATCACCAGCGACAGGCTCAGCAGCGTGACCACGTTGATCGAGAACCCCAGTGCCCACATGCCCACGAAGGCCGGGATCACGCTCAAGGGCAAGGCGGTGGCCGCCACGAAGGTGGCCCGCCAATCGCGCAGGAAGAACCACACCACGATCACCGCCAGGATGGCGCCCTCATAGAGAAGGGTCAGCGATCCATCGTAGTTCTCCTGGACGGGGTCCACGAAGTTAAACACCTCATCGATCACCACGTCGGGGTGCTTGGCCTTCAGTTCGGCCAGCGCTGTCTCCACTCCCTTTTGCACGTCGACTTCGGAGGCGCCCTTGCTGCGGGTGACTTCAAAACCAACCACAGGCTGACCATTCAAGAGGGCTGCGCTGCGCTGCTCGGCCACGGTGTCGCGCACCGACGCCACCTGGGACAGCATCACGCGGCGGCCATCGCTCAAGGGAATGTCCAGGGCCGCCAACTGCGCCGCCGACTGCACCGTGGCCAGCGTGCGAACGGCTTGTTCACCACCCGCCCATTCCATGCGACCACCAGAGGACTCCTGCTGCACCGCGCGCAAGCGGCGCGAGATGTCGGAGGCCGTCACGCCCAGGGACAGCATGCGCGCAGTGTCCAGCGCCACTTGCACTTCACGCGTGACGCCACCCACGCGTGCCACGCTGCCCACGCCGCGCACGCCCAGCAGGGCCTTGCTCACTTCGTTGTCAACAAACCAGCTCAAGGCCTCGTCGTCGAACTTCGGGCTGGCAATGGTGTAACTCAGGATGGGCGCACCGGCCACATTGAGCTTGCTGATCTGCGGGTCGCGCAGGTCACCGGGCAAATCCGAGCGCACGCGGTTGACCGCATCGCGCACTTCGTCCAAGGCTTCCTGCGAGGCCTTTTCCAGTCGGAATTCAGCCGTGATGGTGGCCGTGCCGTCCTGGATCTTGGCGTAGATGTGCTTGAGGCCCTGCACCGACGCGATCGAGTTCTCGATCTTGCGCACGACCTCTGTTTCCAGCTGTGCAGGCGAGGCCCCCGGCAGGGCCGCGCTCACGACGACGGTGGGCAGTTCCAGATCCGGAAAGTTCTGGATCTTCATGGCCTTGAAGCTCATCGCGCCGGCCAGGGTCAGCAACACGAAGAGCATGATGGCCGGAATCGGGTTCCGGATCGACCAGGCGGAGACGTTCATTTCGCGCTCGCCTCCACCACGCGCACGGTGTCGCCGTCACCCAGGAAGGCGCCTCCACGGGCCACCACGCGGACCTGGGCATCCAGCCCCTCCACGGC
Organism: Rubrivivax sp.; assembly: GCA_027487995.1. Lineage (GTDB taxonomy): Bacteria > Pseudomonadota > Gammaproteobacteria > Burkholderiales > Burkholderiaceae_C > RFTU01. Next base: position 3,667 of record JAIYCN010000276.1, read on the forward strand.
CACCTGGTCGCCCTCGCGCGAGAGCACCTTCACCTTGGTCTGGCGCACACGCTGCTGGGCGTCCACCACCAGCACCACATCGAAGCCTTCGCGCAACAGCACGGCCGAGGCCGGGAGCACCAAGGCACGGCGTGAATCGAAGCGCAGTTCACCGCGCACAACCATGCCGGCGCGGACATCGCTGCCTTCACTTGTCTTGAGGTCCACGTAGACCAAGGCATTGCGGGTCTGCGGGTCCACCTGGGGCGAGACCTTGCGCACCGTGCCCTGCACCACCGCGCCGGATGGTGTGGTCAGGCGCGCCGCCGTGCCGGGCTTCACGCGCGAGAGTTCACCTGCTGGAACCTCGGCACGCCACTCCAGGCGGCCCTGGCGGATCAGGCGAAACAATTCCTGCCCAGCTCCCGGCACCGCGCCCAGCGTCGCGCTGCGCGCGTTCACCAGACCGGCGTCGGGAGCCACCGCGCGCGTGTGCTGCAGGCGCAACTCCTGTGCCGCCACCGCAGCCAGCGCCGTAGCCACGCGTGCACGGGCCACCACCTCGGCCACCTCGAACTGGCCTTGCTGCTGCGCACTCAGGGCTCCAGTGCCGCTCAGGCCCTTGGCTCGCTGGGCGTTGGCAGCGGCTTCCTGCAACTGCGCCTGCGCCTCCTGCAGGGCTGCACGGGCTTGGGCAAGGTCCTGCTGCACCGGCGCGTCGTCGAAGCGCGCCAGCAACTGACCGGCACTCACCGAATCCCCCACCTGGGCCAGGATCTCGACCAAGCGCAGGCCATTGACCTGGCTGCCGATCACGGCTTCACCCCAGGCGGCAATGCTGCCGTTGACCGGCAAGGCACTGGTCCATTGGCCGGTCTGGGGGCTGACCACATTGACCGTGAGCGCGGCCTTGGCGCCGACCGCTGTGGATGCCGCACCAGCATTGGCGCCACCGGACTGGGCCCATGACGTGGACGTGGGCAGCAGGGCGGAGAAGGTGGCGAGCGCAGCAACGGCGGCAAAGGCCGTGAAGGGCATCCGCGAAGGGATAGGGCGTGAAATGTTGTTCATCTTCATTCTTGGCGTGATGCAATGGATGAGGCGGGGTTCCAGCCCCCACCGGCAGCGCGGTACAGGCCCACCCAGGCCCCGAGCCGGTTGCGTTGCAGATCGAGGAAGGCGGATTCCGCACTCAGGCTGCGGCGCAGCGCTTCGCCCACTTCAAGGGCCGATGCCAATCCGCGCTCTTCACGCTGGCGCACGGCCTGCAGGGCAGTGCGGGCACGCTCCTGAGCCAGCTGCGCGTCCTGTTCCTGTTGTGCGGTGGTGTCCAGGCCCAGCAGGGCTTCCTCCACCTCGCGCACGGCGCGGAGCACCACGGCCTGGTGCTGTTGTCGGGCATCGTCGTAGCGGGCCTGTGCGGCTTCCACCAAGGCGGTGCGGCGGCCGGCATCGAACACGGGGAGGCTGACGCTCAGCGGGCCCACGGACCAGGTGTCGAGCGACAGGCTGCCGGCGGCGCTTGAACTGTTCAGCCGCCCGATGCTGCCGCTCAAACCCACACGCGGGTAGCGCTGGGCCTGCTGCACGCCCACATCGGCTGCTGCGGCTGCCACCTGCGCGGCGGCCATGAACACATCGGGCCGCTGGGCCAACGTGGCGGCAGGCAAAGCGGGCACGTGGCGCAAGGGGCGACGGGCCAAATCGGTCAAGGATTCACGTTCGGCCATGGCCTTCAGGCGGTCACGCACCTGCGCTTCGGGCCACGCGGTGTACTGCACCAGCGCCTTCACATCGACATCGCACCTTTGCTGCTGCGCCCGCGCCCTGTTGCGGGCCTCAGCGGCAGCGGCTTCCGTAAGCGCGGCCTGTTCGGGCGCCTGCAGGCCGGCGTCGGACAAGCGCCGCTGCAGTTGCGCGCTGCGGCTGGCGGCCTGTGCGTCAGCCTGCGCCAGGTGCAAGGTGGCCTGGCAGTAGCGCCAGGACAGCACCTGCAAGGCCACATCCGCGGCCAGGGACACGCGGGCCTCATGCCACGCGGCGTCGGCTGATTGGGCGCGCCATTGCGCAGCCTGCCGCTGGGCGCGCGCACCGCCGAACACATCCAACTCCCAACTCATCTGCAGGTTGCCCTGCGCCACCTCGCCCGCCGGGAAGGGCGGCGTGGCGCTGCGGCGTTGGGCACTGCCCACCACGTCGAGTTGCGGCAACAGCGCGCTGCCGGCGGCCATGCGCTCGGCGCTCGCTTGCGCACGGCGCGCAGCCGCGCTGCTGATGCTGGGGCTGACGGACTGCGCGGCCTCCACGAAAGCGGCCACATCCGGCCCACCAAACTGCGCCCACCATTGCACGAGGCCGCCCAGGCGCCCTTCGTGCGGCCAGGCGGCCTCATTCGGCAGTGGTGCGGCCCACTGCGCGGGCGCTGGGGCCGTTGGTGTGACCACCGGCGGTGTGGCCGCGCAGCCGCCCAGGGCGACACTGGTGGCCAGCAGCCACGCGCGTCTTGTCGACAGGGATCTGTTCATGGGTCTTGTTTGCCCTTCATGGGTCCTAGGGTGATGCCCCGGCGAGTGGCTTCCGCCTGCACCAGGGCCAAGGCCTGTTCCACCAGCCGCTGCCTCCAACGCAACAGGCCCGGCTCGTCGGCCAGCAGACCCGGGCGCAAGGCCTCGGCTACATCGCGCGAAAGGTGCAGATGCACCGCCAGACCGGTGAGCGCGAGGCTCAGGTACAGCAGGTCCTCGTCCACATCCGGCAAGCGAAGGTGCCGCTGCAGCACCCGCAGCAGCGCTTCATGCGCCGGGAGGAAGTCGTTCTGCACCTGCCCGTTCCAGCCACCCGCGGGGCCCAGCATTTCACGCAGGTGCAGGCGCACGCATTGCTGCGCGCGCGGGTCGGCCGTGAACGGCTCCAAAAGCGAGCGGTACAGCCCCTCCAGGGATTCCCGCAGGCTGAAGTGGGGCTGGTCGAACAGGGGGATGTCGTCGCGCGCAGAGCCCAGGGGCTCGATCAACGCTGCCTTGTAAAGACCGGACTTACCACCGAAGTGATAACTCACTGCAGCGACATTCACGTGAGCTGCCTGCGCAATGTCCCGCACCGACACCTTGTCGTAGCCACCCTGGCTGAACAGGTGCAGCGCGGTGGCCAGGATGCGCTCGCGTGTACCGGCCGCCTCTGGTGTGGGGGCAGGCGTCAAAGGCGAGGACGGCGGGGATTGGGGCAGACTGGACATGGCGACTGGCGACGGTGGATTCGCCAGTTCGGGCAGTGTAGGATATGAATCAAACGTTTGTTTGAATCACGCCGAAGGCCCTGGACGCGATTGGGGTTCGGCCGTGGGCCTGCTGAATGGACTTGCTCAGTAGGCCAAGGGCTTGCGCTCGTCACCCACCGCGGGCGAACAGTGCTCATCCAGCGGTGTCCATCCCCGACGCACCACCACCTCGCGCCCACGCAGACACCATTCCACGCGCTCGGCTTGCGGCCAGCGTTGCCGAACGAAGCGCTCCACGGACTCGGGCATCGACACCTGGAAGCGCCGTGCGTGGAGGTCGTCCTCGGGGTGGTCCTGCAGGCCCATGTGGGGCATCAGCGCCGCCGCCCACAGCCAGCCGACCCAGGGCAATTGGATGGTGCTGCCGGTGTAGCCCTGTTCGCGCAGCCACCGCTGCGCAGCCGCACGGTCCCTGGCATCACCGAATGCGGTGGCCATCATCTCCACCAACCATTGGTTGCAGTTTTGCGTGTCCAAGCTCCACACATGCGCCTGGGCTTGGTACGTGGGCGACACCAGGGTCAAGGCCCTTTGGTCGTTGGACACGGCGGGAACCAAGGCCTGTGATGCTGCAGCAGGCCACCACACCACGCTGAAGCGCGCAAGGGTGTCGTTGGCCACGCCGCGTACAAAACCGGCCAGGCCTTCGTCGAACACCCGCGGCTGCGAGGTGTCGCAATCGAAATACAGCTGCCGCACCTGGGGCGGCAATGTGGACGCTTCATGCCCCGGTGCACGCAGGAAGCCCGCATGCGAGTAACGATGGGCGATGGCGCTCAGGTTCAAGCCTGAACGGGAAATCAACGCCACCGGCTCAGCACGGGCCTGCCACTCCTGTTCGATGAGGGCGGCCATTTGCAGGTGCGTGTCCACCTCCTGCGCCGTTGAGGCCGGTGGTGTGGGGCATGAAGCCCATGCCGATACGGTGCCCAGACCCGCATGCGCACTCGCCGCCAGCCCCAGGTTGACGGTCAGGGCCAGGGCCCAAGCTGGCCAACGCTGACCAATTGCCGCGCGCCGCCACCACAGCCGCAGCGGCCGCGACCCTCGCTCCACTCAGTTCACCGACACCGGGCGGGCCTGCAAGGCATTGGCCCACGTGTCGTGCACCACCAGGTAGAAGGGCTGCGCATCGTGGGAACGCCAGAGCCCAAACCCGTAGGGCCGCTCACGAACGGCAAGCATGTGGCCCGGCTCCAATTCGGCGCCCGCGAAGACATCGGAGGGCAGGCGCAGTTGCCACGGTTGTGC
>JAIYCN010000195.1 GCA_027487995.1 Rubrivivax sp.
GCTCAGCAGTTGAACTTCGACCCTTCGCGTCAATCGGTGATGAAGGACATGAACCACATGGAACTGCTGCACAAACCCAGAGTCACCGAGGTATTGCAACGCTGGCTGGTGGAGCCGGGTTCATCGGTGTCGGGCCACCCTGCGCAACCGGCGAACGCGGTCTAATCCGTCGATGCGGAACACCCTCATCAAGACCGGGCAGCAATGAACGCGCCCTCAGCATCAATCGATTCCTTCGACCACCTGGGCCTGACCCCAGGCCTCCTGCGGGCCACGCGGGCCCTGGGTTTCATCGCCCCCACGCCGGTGCAATCGGCATCCCTACCGAATGCACTGCGGGGGCAGGACGTGATCGCCTGCGCCCCCACCGGCAGCGGTAAAACCGCGGCCTTCGGGCTGGCCCTGCTGCATCGGTTGGACACCGTGCGCCGCCCCGCCTGGCGACGCACCTACGCCTTGGTGCTGGTGCCCACCCGTGAGCTGGCCTTGCAGGTGGGCGAAACGCTGCAGGCACTGGCCCGGCACATGAACGAGCCGGTGAAGGTGTCGGTGGTCTTCGGGGGCGTGTCGGTCAACCCGCAGATGATCGACCTGCGCCGGGGTGCCGAAGTGATCGTGGCCACGCCGGGTCGCTTGCTGGATCTGGTTGAACGCAACTCGGTCCACCTGGAAGACATGGCGCAACTGGTGCTGGACGAGGCCGACCGCATGCTGGACGAAGGCTTTGCCGACGAGTTGGCGCGCATCATGGAGCTGGTGCCGGCGCAGCACCAGACGCTGCTGTTTTCGGCCACCTTCCCAGATGAACTGCGGGCCTGGATGGCCACGCGTCTGCGCGACCCGGTGCAGGTGGACATTCCATCGGTGGGCGACGTCAGCCAGGCGCGTATTGAGCAACGCGCCATTGAGGTTGACGAAAGCCAGCGCACCCCGCTGTTGCGGCACTTGATTGAATCGCAGGCATGGCCGCGGGTGCTGGTGTTTGTGGCCACCCGTTATGCCTGCGAGCACGTGGCTGACAAATTGCGCCGCAAGGGGTTGTCCGCCGCCAGCCTGCATGGTGACCTCAGCCAAGGTGCGCGCGCGCATGCCCTTCAAGCCTTCCATCAAGGTGAAGTGCGGGTGCTGCTGGCCACCGACATGGCCGCTCGGGGCCTGCACATCCCGGGATTGCCGGTGGTGGTGAACTACGACTTGCCGCGCTCAACGGCCGACTACGTCCACCGCATCGGCCGCACGGCCCGCGCCGGGGCTTCCGGGCTGGCGGTGAGTTTCATCACCGCCGCGCAACAAGCGCATTGGCGCCTGATCGACAAACGCCATGGCCTGAAGCTCGAACGCGAGCGCATTGCAGGCTTTGAGCCCCAAGATGCGATGTGGGCAACCACCACAGGTGAGGGCGGCATCAAAGGCAGACGGAAGAGCAAAAAGGACAAGGCGCGCGAGGCGCTGGCGGCGGGCAAGCCCATTCAGCAGTGAAGGCCTCTCCACGGCGGCACGCCGAACGGTACTTTTCCTTCGATTCCGCCGCTTCTATACTGCACTGCTCCGGGGAATTTTCCCTTCCAGGCCCCCAAGCCTGCCAACCATCATGGGTAGCTGTATCGCCCACCAACAAGCCGATACCCGCTGCGCCACGCTTTTCTAGCGAGCGCAGCAGTGGACGCCTTATCAAGCCTGGCCCACAGCCCGAACGTGGCGGTCATCGTCACCGACCGGGATGGTCTTGTCACGTGGGTCAATGACGCCGCGCAGCAACTCACGGGCTACACGCTGGGTGAATTTCAGGGGCTGACACCCGGCTCCGTGCTGCAGTGCGAACAAACTGACTTTGCGGTGGTGGCCCGCATGCGTGAGGCCATCTCGGCCAAAACGCCAACGGCATGCGAAGTGTTGAACCGCCGCAAGGACGGATCCCTCTACTGGACTCGCCTGCAGATCCTGCCCTGGTCCGACGCGCAAGGCGAGCACCAGGGGTTCGTGAGCGTGCAGGTGGACTCCACGCGCGAACGCGAAACGCTGGAATCTGCGCTGGCCACACGGCAGAACCTGCTGAGCAAGTTCACCCATGAGCTGCGCACGCCGCTCAACGCCATCATCCAGCTCAATGGCTTGTTGAGCCAATTGGCGCTGACGCCAGAGCAGAATGAAATCTGCCAGCAGAGCCACGTGGCAGCACTGGGTCTGCTGTCCCTGGTCAACGACATGCTCAACCGGGCGCAGAGTGACTTCCAGGCGCAGCAGGAACCGCTGAAGCCGACGAGTGTGTCGGCGCTGCTCAACCGCGTTCGTCAGGTATTCGAGGCCAAGGGCGTGGCGACGGCTGTGGAGCTGCGCACGGACGCACCGTCCAACATGCCGACCTTTTCGCTGCAGGAGGGGCGCTTGTACCGGGTGCTTCTGAACCTGGTGAGCAACGGACTGAATTACACCAGCCAAGGCACCGTGACGCTTTCTGTCGAGGCCCGCCCGGTGGTTCGCACCGGCCCCGCGTGGGACCTCCGCTTCTGCGTCAGCGATACCGGGGTGGGCATGGATGAATGGCAGGTGCAGCGCCTGATGCAGCCCTTCGCCCGCGTCCACAGCCCAGACGACGTGAGCGCCCAGGGCACCGGTCTGGGCTTGTTGGTGTGCGATGAGACGCTTCGCGCCATGGGTTCGATGCTGCAGATTCACAGCGTGCCGGGTACCGGCAGCCAGTTCTGGTTCACGCTGGCCGCCGACACCGCCGAACCCAGCGATGTGATCGCTCAAGCGCCCGCGAGGCAGCGCGAGCTACCGCTGGCCGGCCTGCATATCATGGTGGTCGACGACAACCCTATCGGACTGAGCGCCTGTGTGCGCCAGTTGCGCCGCTTGGGCGCACAGGTGCAGGAAGCCCGCACCGGCGAACAGGCCGTGGCCCTGGTTCAGGCATCAAGCCCGGGCAGCCTGCACGCCGTGTTGATGGACATTCAGATGCCCGGCATTGATGGCTTCGAGGCCACGCGGCAAATCCTGCTGACGCCGGGCCATGCACAACTGCCGGTATTGGGGCTGACCGCAGGCTTCATCGGTCAAAGTGACACCGAGTACCGGAAAGCCGGTATGCGCGGCGTGGTCACCAAGCCATTTTCAGTTGCTGAATTGGTCGCCCGCCTGATTGAGGTGGTGCCTGCTCGCGACCAGGACAGCTTCTAGCTTTCAGTGCCCACGGGGCGAAAAGCCGACAGCTTGGCCACCAGCGTGGCCGCATCAAAAGGCTTCTGCACGAAGTCGACCATGCCCGCGGCCAGAGCCGCCTCGATGGCGCCAGGGTCGATTTCACCGGACAAGGCCACCACCGGCAGTTTTTCAAAACCGGGCCGCAGGTGAATGCGGCGCACGGCGTCTGCCCCGTCCAGCGTGGGCATCTGCAGGTCCATGAGCACCACATGGAAGTGCTGCGGCCCCGCGTCGAACAGCGCCGCCAGCGCCGGCATCACGTCCTCGAACACGCGGACTTGCGCTCCGCGTCGCTCCAACTGCAGCCTGGTCACCAACAGGTTCAGCGGGTTGTCGTCCACCACCATCACGCTCAAGCCGTCAAGCCGCACATCCTCGGCCGGGGCAGCTTGAACAGTCTGCTCCTGTGCCGAAAGGCAACTCAATTCAAAGCTGGCCATCGTGCCCGCGCCGGGTGCGCTGTACAGGCGAAGACTGGAGCCCATGGCGGCCAGCATGCGCTCGCACAGGTTCAGTCCCAAGCCCGTGCTTTCCACGCCTTGCGTTTCGGCGCTGGCCACGGTCTCGAAGGGCTTGAGGATGCGGCGTTGGTCTTCTTCGGCTATGCCGATGCCGGTGTCCGTCACGCTGAAGCGAAGGACATGGTGGCCCGAACCACTGGCCTTCGCATCATGCTCCACGCGAACCGTCACCGAGCCCTTGGGCGTGTACTTCAGCGCATTGCTGACCAGGTTGAGCAGGGTTCGCAGCAGCAGATCGGCACGCACCAGCACGGCCGGCACGTCCTGTGGGCATTCCAGGCGCAGGCTCACCGCA
>JAIYCN010000204.1 GCA_027487995.1 Rubrivivax sp.
GTGGCCATGAAGGAAGCGCTGGAAGACCCGGCTCGCCTGCTGTTCGACATCTGACGACGTTGCGCTGGGGACAGACTGAGGAGCGAAGCGACGAGCTCTGTCCCCCCTCTTGCCACCACCACATTCCAGCCATGAAAAACTTTGACATCATCGTCATCGGCGGCGGCCCCGGCGGCTACATCGCCGCCATCCGTGCCGCGCAACTCGGTTTCAACGTCGCCTGCATCGACGAGTGGAAAAACAGCAAGGGCGGCCCGGCTCCGGGCGGCACGTGCACGAACGTGGGTTGCATCCCCTCGAAGGCCCTGCTGCAGTCCAGCGAGCACTTCGAGCAGGCCGGCCACCACTTTGCCGAGCACGGCATCGGTCTGAAGGACTTGAGCATCGACGTGCCCAAGATGCTGGCCCGCAAGGACACCGTCGTGAAGCAGAACAACGACGGCATCCTGTATCTCTTCAAGAAGAACAAGGTGACGTTCTTCCACGGCCGCGGTTCCTTCGTGAAGGCGGCCGATGGCGGCTATGGGATCAAGGTCAGCGGCGCCGCCGAGGAGTCACTCTCGGCCAAGCAGGTCATCGTGGCCACAGGCTCCAATGCACGTGCACTGCCCGGCGCACCGTTCGACGAGGAATTGATCCTCTCCAACGACGGCGCCCTGCGCATCGGCGGCGTGCCCAAGAAGCTGGGCCTCATCGGCTCGGGCGTCATCGGCCTGGAGATGGGCTCGGTGTGGAGACGCTTGGGTGCGGACGTCACCATCCTTGAAGGATTGCCCACCTTCCTGGGGGCGGTGGACGAGCAGATTGCCAAGGAGGCGCACAAGGCCTTCAGCAAGCAAGGTCTGAAGATTGAGTTGGGCGTGAAGGTCGGTGAAATCAAGACTGGCAAGAAGGGCGTGAGCATTGCCTACTCGGACGCCAAAGGTGCCGAGCACAAGCTGGAGGTGGACAAGCTGATCGTCTCCATCGGCCGCGTGCCCAACACGAACGGCTTGAATGCCGAGGCCGTGGGCCTGCAGCTTGATGAGCGCGGCGCCATCGTGGTGGACGACGATTGCCGCACCAACCTGCCCGGCGTATGGGCGGTGGGTGATGTGGTCCGGGGTCCGATGCTGGCGCACAAGGCCGAGGAAGAAGGCGTGGCCGTGGCCGAGCGCATTGCGGGTCAGCATGGGCACGTGAACTTCAACACCGTGCCTTGGGTCATCTACACCAGCCCGGAAATCGCGTGGGTCGGCCAAACCGAGCAGCAGCTCAAGGCCGCAGGCCGCGCCTACAAGGCGGGCACTTTCCCCTTCATGGCCAATGGCCGTGCGCGGGCATTGGGCGACACCACGGGCATGGTGAAGTTCCTGGCCGATGCCGCCACCGACGAAATCCTGGGCGTGCACATCGTCGGGCCCTTTGCCTCCGAGCTGATTGCCGAGGCGGTGGTGGCTATGGAGTTCAAGGCAAGTGCCGAAGACATCGCGCGCATCTGCCACGCCCATCCGTCCTTGAGTGAAGCCACCAAGGAAGCGGCGCTGGCCGTGGACAAGCGCACGTTGAACTTCTGAATCCACGGCTGATGTCCACCGCATCTGGACAACAGCCGGGCGTCCGCGCCCTGTACGAACGAACGCTGGCGGAGCGGGGTTTCCAGAGTGACCCCGCTCAGCAGCGCGCGGTTACAGAGCTTGAGCGCTGCGAGCAGGAATGGATCGACTACCGCGCGCGCCGCGCCAATGCGGTGACGCGTCTGTTGGTCAAGCCTCCCCTGCCCAAGGGCGTCTACATGTATGGCGGTGTGGGCCGTGGCAAGAGCTTCCTCATGGACAGCTTCTTCCAGTCCGTGCCGCTGACGCGCAAGACGCGTCTGCACTTCCACGAGTTCATGCGTGAGGTGCATCGGGAACTGCAGGACCTCAAGGGCGTGCAGAATCCCCTGGCCGAATTGGGCAAGCGCATCGCGCAGCGCTTCCGGCTCATCTGCTTCGATGAGTTCCATGTGGCCGACGTGACCGACGCGATGATCCTGTACCGCTTGCTCGAGTCCCTGTTTGCCAATCGCGTGAGCATCATCACCACGTCGAACTTCCACCCGGACGGCCTGTACCCCAATGGGCTGCACCGTGACCGCATCCTGCCGGCCATTGAGCTGCTCAAGCAGAACCTGGTGGTGGTCAATGTGGACAATGGAACCGACTATCGGCGGCGCACCCTGGAGCTTGTGGACCTGTACCGCACGCCCTTGGGTGACGAGACCGAGGCTGCGCTGACGCAGGCCTTCGAGCAGTTGGCCGAGGTCAAGGATGAATCACCCGTGCTCAACATCGAGCACCGCGAGATCACCGCACGGCGCAAGGCGGGCGGCGTGGTGTGGTTCGACTTCAAGTGGTTGTGCGGTGGTCCCCGTTCGCAGAACGACTACCTGGAGATCGCGTCGCGCTTTCACACGGTGATCCTGTCCAACGTGCCGCAGATGCCGCCGCGCATGGCCAGTGAGGCTCGGCGCTTCACCTGGCTGGTGGACGTGCTCTACGACCGCCGCTGCAAGCTCATCATCAGCGCCGAGTGCCCGCCAGAGGAGCTTTATACCGAGGGGCCGCTGTCGCATGAGTTCCCCCGCACGGTGTCACGGCTCAACGAGATGCAATCGGCCGAATTCCTCGCGCTGGATCGGCGCAGTGTGGACACCTCTCTGACCTGAGCGTGGTGGAGCCGGGCGAGTGTCACCCTCTTGGGTGTGCGCCTGGCTGAGCCGATGTCATCGACCCTAGAATGGGTTGAACCCATGGACGACAACCTCCATTCCCCTCACCGTCAGCTCATCGAGTTGCGCATTGAACATGCCGACCTGGACAGCCTGATTGATCGCCTCTCGGACCAACCGCAGCCAGATGATCTGGCCTTGCGCCGGCTGAAGAAGCGGCGGCTGCTGTTGCGCGATCAGATCCGGCGGTTGGAGTTGGAGACCGAGCCGCCTGAGCCGGCCTGACTCCGCACGCCGGCACTTGGCTTCCGTCGCCCCCCACATCGCTGAACCATCCGACGCCGAATCGGGCGCCGACACGCCTACTCGCGCGGCTGCCTTCTTGCCCGGCGAATTGGCACAGGCGGTGGCTGACCTGATGGGCGAATACGGCCCCCTGGCTCGCCAGGACCCTGATTACCGCGAACGCGGCGAGCAGACCGCCATGGCCCAGGCCGTGGCCCGCGCCATTGAAGGCAACCAGACCCTGGTGGTGGAAGCGGGCACCGGGGTAGGGAAGACCTACGCCTACCTGATCCCGCTGCTGCTCAGCGGGCGTCGCGGGCTGGTGAGCACCGCCACCAAGAGCCTGCAGGACCAGCTCTATTGGCGCGACCTTCCGCGCTTGTGTGAGCGCTTGGGGGTGCCCATCACCACGGCCTTGCTCAAGGGCCGCGGCAGTTATCTGTGCCGGCATCGGATGACCCTGGCCCGCCAACTGCCCGAGGGCTTGGACCGCTGGAGTCTGAAGTTGCTGGCTCGGGTGGAGGACTGGGCCCGCAGCACGGGCAGCGGTGATTTGTCGGAAGTGCCGGGGCTCGACGAACGGTCCTCGCTCATGCCCCTGATCACGTCCACGCGGGACAACTGCCTGGGCAGCGAGTGTCCGTCCTTTGCCGAGTGCCATGTGATGTTGGCGCGTCGGCAGGCCATGTCGGCGGACCTCGTGGTCGTCAATCACCATCTGTTCTTCGCCGACCTGGCCCTCAAGGAAGGCGGCATGGCCGAGTTGCTGCCGGCCGTCGAGGTGGTGGTGTTCGACGAAGCGCACCAGATCCTCGACACCGGCCTGCAGTTCGTGGCCACCAGCGTCGGCACCTTGTCCATTCTCGACCTGGGCCGTGACTTGCGCGCCGCGGGTTTGGCCCACGCCAAGGGGTTGCAGGATTGGCTGGTGTGCAGCCAGGGGCTAGAGCAGGCGGTGCGCGAACTGGTGTTGGCCTGCGACGGTGGCCAGGGTGAGCGCAGTTCACGACGGGTGCGTTGGAGCGACCGTGCGTCGGGCCGCGCCGACGCGCCCGCGCGTCCGGTGGAGGTGGCCTTCGCCCAGGCCCTCGCGCAAGTGGCCGCGGCCTTGACGGAGCTGGAGCTTTGCGGGCGGGCGGTGTCGCAGCCGGGCGGTTATGCGGCCGCGCCGTCTTCCGGA
>JAIYCN010000160.1 GCA_027487995.1 Rubrivivax sp.
CACATTCAATGTTGCGGCTTGTGTCGGTGCCCGACACGCTGGCGGTGTCGATGCCGTTGGGATAGCGCAGGATCCCGATGCTCAGCCCAAGAAGGCCAACCGACACCGTCTGGTTCACACCGCCGATGAATCCCGAGACCAACACCCCGTTGTAGGGCGAACACCCCGGTGCGGCCTGGTTGAGCAGTTGAGTGGTCGTCGGGGTGGTGGTGCAGCGCAACACCACGCGGCCGGATATGTCATCCACCACATAAGAAATCCGACCCCCAGGCGTGTTGATCGAAAACACGCTGCGTCCGTCTCCAACCAGGTCAGCCTTCAGCGGGACGTCCACATTGCGGTCCAGTGGCCCCCGCAGGGTCTGGGCAGCCGACATGGACTGGGTCAGGGCAACGGCCGCCAAGCCTTCAGGCCCATCGACCAAGGTGGAGGCCTGCACCGTGCGGGCCTCGCCACGGCGGTCGGTCCATCCCACGCTGACAGTGGCCAAACGTTGACGCGCACCGCCGGCGGTGGACACGGTCCATTGCCGAGAAAACGGTGTGTTCGACACGGGGTCGAGGGCCTGATCCGCCCCGTTTGTCAGGGTGGACAACTGCGCCGCCGTCAGCGACCGGAATTCCTCGATCTTGTTGGAGAGGAGCCGTTGGGCTTCCGTCTGCTGAGCCACGCCCGTGTTGTCACCCAACACGGCCACCTGAAGACGCGCAACGCCCAGCAGACCTGCACTGGCCAGCAACAAGGCGACCAACGCTTCGATCAAGGTGAAACCGCGATGGCGGCGGCGCATGGGTTGCATGGAGGTCTATCGGCAGGTCACTTGGCCGGTGCTGTCGACAGAACAGAAATCGGTCCAGCTGCCTGCCACGCGACGGAAGAGGTAGGGCGATTGTAGGAGCGTGGACATGGTTTGTGCGGCGTACTCCACGGTGCTCGAACCGCTGAGTGAGGCGTTTCCACAGGTGGCAATGGCACCTCTGACCGTTGAATTGCCAACACTGATACTTGTGGCGCTTGGGGAGTTCGAAAACACCATCCCATTGACGAACAAGCCGCCCATAATTTGCACATTTCCCTGACCCACCAAGATCAGGGGGTCCGTGTCGCTGCCAATCTGTCGACCCAAGGCGCGGTCCAGTATGAAGCCGGGAGCCAACACGAATGCGCGAAAACCTTGGGCGATGGCCCCGTTGAGCAATTGCGCGCAGGCGGCACCGTCTGCACACGATCCCAAGGTGCGAACACCAGGTGAAGACGCGAACTCCGACACCGATTGGTAGAAGTAGCGACGGAAAAGCGAAGAGGCGCTGCAGCTTGGATCCTGGGTTCGGATTCCGGCCAGCGTTTCGTCGTTGGCTCTCAGGGTTTCAGGCCAGGGCGTGCCCTGCAGCGGCAGGCAGTTGTCCGCGCTGCAACCCGTGATGCTGCCCCCCGAGTTGATCAATACCCCGTTGGTGTTGGTGTCGCGATTGATCACGCGCACGGCGTTGTTGATCGCGCAGTTGCCTGCACAGGTCAGGGGCGACGCCGGGCGCGAACGCAGCAGAGGCTGCAGTTTGAGGATCACGGAGGCCTGACTCACCGCGTCGGGACCATTGGCACTGGTGCGTGTACCCGGATTGCAGGCGCCGCTGTAGGCGGAGCATCCAGTGGCCGTCACGCGCACCGCATTGGGATCCACTGCACCGGTGGCGTCGCGCACCGAACTGAACGCGACCGAGAACGCGCCGCCCGCGCCCGCTGCGGTCGAGGGCGCGGGCAGGGTGGCCGTGGAGGGGCAACTGCAACTTAGCGCGGAGGCGCCAACCTTGCACCCTGGAAACGCGGTGCGCGGCGCGACGGCGGTACCGGGCCCGCCGGGTTGCACATAGGCCTGGCGAAACGAAACCGTACTGCCGGTGCTGGGTTGGCATGTCGCATCGATCGGCACTGGTTGGTTGAGCATCTGGCTGGCCCAGGCCAGGCCGCTCTCGGCAGCTTCCTGTGCTGCCACGCGGTTGCCCGTCACCGCCGCGGCCCTGCGCTCGGTCACCATGTTGCGGGTCAAGTACAGCGCGGCCACCGTGATGAGCAACAGCAGCGCGGAGACGATGGCCAGGCTGGCCACCCCTCGGGACGGTCGTTCAAGGTTGGCACATCTCATGCGGGGCAGCTCCCGACGATCAATTCATTGCGAACCTGCACGTCACTGCGAATGCTTCTGGTGAGCGTGGTGTCCCGCCGCGAGCGGCCGTCGATTTCAATGCCGAAGGTCCATCGCTGCACCTTGGGGCAGCCTTGCGGGGCGTTGACTTGGGGGCAGCGCGGAAGCTGAATGGCCTCGCAACAAAGCTTTCGGCACACATCGGCGGCAGCCAGGGTTTGAACCCGGGGGGCCACGGCCAGCCGGGTCACCTCCACTGCTTCGGCGTCCGTCAAGGCCTGCCACTGGTTCTGGCCAACGGCTGCTTCCAGGGCCCCGTTGTTCAGCCGGATGCCGAACTGTTCGTCCGTGTTGGCCAGGTTCAGCCCAGAGGGTTGTCGGCGTGCGGTGTCCTGGCCGTAGCTGTAGCTGATGCTGGTGGCCGAGGAGGAGAGGCTGGCATGGGGATTGGCCACAGGCATGGCAGTGGGGCCCGGCGTACCCGCAATGGCGTTTTCCCATGCGCCCGCGCGCCGGAGGTCCTGCGTGATGTAGTCCAGGGCCTGTCGCAGATTGCGGTTGAGCTGCTGCTCCAGGATCACCGTCTTCGCATTCCGGGACTGTGCGCCGAACAGGCTCAAGGCACCGGCCAGCAGGAACAGGCCGATGGCCAGTCCAACCAGCAATTCAACAAGCGAAACGCCATGCGCGGGGCGACGGGAATCCATCATCTTTTTCGCGCGACCGGGGCCACGAACAGGCGATATGCCCTGGCTCTCTCGGTCTTCACTCCCGCTTCAGTATATGCGGCGGCTCGGGTGCCAGAAGGTGTGAATGACCAGGTGTTGTGGGGCGCCGTGCGGGCCTTCCCAGGTCGCCGTGATGCTGCGGTACACCCCCGGGGCCGGGTTGCCGGCAGGCCCTGAGCGCTGATCCTGCACCGAGATGCGGATCATCGTGTTGCCTGCCATCGCTTGAAGGGCAGCGGACTCGCCGGTGGCTCCAGGGCGGTTCACCCACACGCCGGTGTCCAAAACTCCAGTCAAGGTCCGCAGAACCTCGAACCTCAGGTTCTGATCACGCTCTGCATGGAGCAGGATTGCCGACCAGCGGATCATGGCCACTGCCCCAGCGGACAACAGCAGGGTGGTCAAGAGCACGACGATCAGCGCCGCACCCCGCTCCTTATACGTGTTTGCGCCCAGCGCTGGCAGCGTCGGGGACTGCGTGGGCCGCCGCATTACCGTGAGTCCATCCAGGTGCCCACCACGGCGCGCCATTGGCCGCTCGAGTCGCGTCGCAGCCGCACGGACTCGGCCCAGCGGTGGGCTTCGGGCTGCAAGCTGATGGGGCCTTGGGCTCGTATGCCCAGGAGCAGTCCATCGCCGAGCGCGTCGAACGCGATGTCCACCGTGGCGGCGTCCGCATGGCTTGGCGGTGAGTTTCCGGCACCAGCGCTCGGGCAGTCGCACTGCCAGCTGGCCTCGTCCATGGATGGTGCGTCCAGCAGCACCTGACAGCGCAGGCGCATCCCGGGCTGAGCCCATCGTTGGGCGAACGACGGGGCGGTGGTGCCATTGCCCGACATCATGGGCAGGGCGCGGCAGCGCTCGTCAATGGGCCGCGAGTCCTCAAGCCGCGCCATGACCCACATCAGGCCGCCATGTCCCAAGGCCTGCATCTGCAGTCGTTCGCGATGAAGGCCCCAGGATTGCTCGCGCTGCACCGTCATGCGGTGCAAGGTGATGGTCAGCAGCACGGACGCACCCAGCAGCAGCGTGCAGATCAGCAACGCAACGCCACCTCGTTGCGGTCTCCATGCGGCAGGACAAGCCATCGCATCTTCGATGGCCGGCCGGTGGTGAGCAAAAGCCGTCGTCACCATGGGTCGGGCCGTCTCATCGCACCGCCGGTGACGCCGCAGCCGTTCCGGTTCGTGGCGCCACCTGACCGTGTTCGCATTGGAGAAGACCCAAGTTGCGCGGTCGTACCTGGACGTTCAGGGGCGGCGCGCCGCTCAAGGCGGGCTGCAGTTCCACACGTACAAGTGGGCTGCATTCAGGGCTGTCGGTGCGCTCAACATGCCACGCCTGAAGACCGGAGAGTCGGCTGTCGTGCAGGGCTTGATGGGCATTCGACCCTGGGTGCCGAAAGGACAGTGCGGCGGCCTGCAGGCGCCAACTGGCTGACCGTGACACGTCATGAGCCCCGCAGCGGTCGCAGAGGTATTGCAGGCTCGGGTTTCGCGCCGGGCCTTCGATCCGAAGATTGTCGTGGTCGGGGCTCGGGCCTGTGGCGAAGCGATGACCAGCCATCCGAAGTTCGGCCCGCAGGGCCTGCTCCAGGGCCAGGTGGTCTTCAGCCCGGAACTGCCTTTGGATGGACAGCCCCACCATTTGAGCCTGATGCAGGAACAGCCACAAGGCGGCCGCGACCACCAGAAGCCCAAGGGATTGGGCGACCATCCACTCCACCAGACTGACGCCGCACTCAGCGTGCAGCCGGCCCTTGCGGTTCAGCAGCCCGCGCTGCAGGCCGCAAAGCCCGGGGCGGCCGTTCCCACGGAACAGATGGTGACCTTGCCCACCGCGTTGTCCACGCCCACCTTCAGCACGGTCGTGCTCCCCGCCGCACGCAGACAGGCCGACTGTGATGCCGAGGCCAGCATTGCCTTGGGTGCCACGAATTCGAAGGAGCGGGCAGCCGTTACGGAAACGGAGGGCGGCAGATCGACGGCCTTGACGGTGTCGGTGGCTGTGCTGCAGTCCGCTGCCGGGTTGCAGCGAAGCAATCGATAGCCTTGGCCGTTGGCGGCCGTGGTGACGATGATGGACTGCGTGGTGCCCAGCGCGCTGGTACGTGCCAGGTTCAGGTCGGCCACCAGGCTCTGGGCCAATCCCTGGAGTTGCCGTTGCGTCTGCAGACTGCGCAGGCCGCTGACGGCACCCAGGGTGAGGATGATGATCACCGCCGCGGTCACCATCAATTCGATGATGGTGAATCCACGACCCGGTACGCCAGCGCGCATCAATGCACGCCCCATTGAAGAACCAGGCTTCATAGTGGCCAGCACCGCCTGGTGGAGTCCACGGCCAGCTCGCCACTGGATCCGCCGGCCAGGTACTGGGTGCTGCCGTTGGAATAGCCGATGGCCATGCGCAGGCAGGTGCTGTCGCGCGCTTGTGAGGAACCCGCCCGGGCGGTGGCCACCAGGGTGTAGCTTGAGGCGCTCGCACCTTGAACCGACAGGTCGTAATGCCCGCCTTCCGACACAGCCGGCAGACCCAGCACCTGCGGGCTGTTGGCGTACGTGGCCGATGACGCGCGGTGACGCTCCTGGGCCAACTGCAGGGCGCCGAGCGCCGCAACCGCATCACTGCGGCGCCCCTTCTGCACCTGATCCCGGTAGGACGGGTAGGCCACGCTGGCCAACAACACCACGATCACCACTCCCACCAGGAGTTCGAGCATGGTGAAGCCGCGGCAATGTCTCGCATGTCCCAGATGGTGTAGCGAACGCCAGCGTGATGGGCGTGAGGCAAATGAACAAAGCAGCATGACGTGATTTCAGCATGGTGGCAGGCCCCCCACAAGTCCGCCAGGTGAGCAACGCCGGAGACGCCCCACCAAATTCACCACATGATGGATGGCGCGCCCGTCCGGCAGCGAAAGCTTCAACGTGCCCGTGGGGCTCACGGTTCGGTCTCGAGGGTTCCAGATGAGACTGGTGCTGGTGGCCGTGCCCTGGAGCACAGGGGGTAGGGGGGCCGTGCGGTCCAGCAGCCGCGTTCCGGCCTTGCAGGCCATTTCTTCGGCGCATCCGGCGCAGTCGCCGCGGCTGCCGGTGTGCAGCACCAGACACGTGCCCCCGATCCCGACCAGTTCAAGGCGAACGTTTTGATGATGCGCGAAGGCCCACTGACGCGCGGACATCGTCACGCGAGACCAGTCGGCGGAGGCCGCGCGCAACTGCCGAACCTGCTTGAAATCATGAAGGTGGGCAACGCCGGCCTTGGCCACGATCGTGACCAGGACCAGGGTGATGAGGACCTCAGGCAGGCCCAGTCCGCGCAGCGGACGGGTACGGGCGATGGTTGACATGCGTCAACTCTAGGCCGCCTGCATGCGCTTTGCATCCCTCTGGCGGGCGGCTCGGCAGAGGGGATTGCCAAGCGCCTGCGAAGTGCCGAATCAAATGTCCTTGATCAGCTTGCGAAACTCGTCCACGTCCTCGAAGCTGCGATAGACCGACGCGAACCGCACATAGGCCACTTTGTCGATGCGCTTGAGTTCGCGCATGATCAGCTCGCCGAGCCGGGAAGAAGGCACTTCACGCTGCGCACTCGACAAGAGTTGTTCCTGGATGCGTTCCATTGCATCATCAATCTGCTCCACGCTCACAGGCCGCTTGCGCAGTGCCAACTGCATCGAAGCACGCAACTTGGCGGGCATGAACTCCACCCGGGAGCCGTCCTTCTTCACCACCACAGGCATGGCGATGTCGGCACGCTCGTAGGTGGTGAAGCGCCGGTCGCAGGACGGGCATTTGCGACGCCGCCGAACGGCGTCGCCCTCGTCGGAATCGCGGGTCTCCACGACCTGCGTGTCAGCGTGGTTGCAGAACGGGCAGCGCATCGTCTACTGTTCCGGGTGAATCGCGCTGCCCGTCCTCACGGCACCCGCAATCAGCGGTAGACCGGGAAGTCGCGGGTGAGGGCCGACACCTTGGCCCGCACGGTGTCGATGTTGGCCTCATCGTGTGGCTTGTCCAGCACGTCGGCAATCAAGTGGGCCGTGATGCGCGCCTGCTCTTCCTTGAAGCCGCGGGTGGTCAAGGCCGGTGTGCCCAGGCGAATGCCGCTGGTGACCATTGGCTTTTGCGGGTCGTTGGGAATGCCGTTCTTGTTGCAGGTCATGTGCGCTGCGCCCAGGATGGCCTCGGCTTCCTTGCCCGTGAGGTTCTTGGGGCGCAGGTCCACCAGCATCACATGGCTTTGCGTGCCGCCGCTGACGATGCGCAGGCCGCGCTCAATCAAGGTCTGCGCCATCGCTTGGGCGTTGGCCACCACCTGCTGCTGGTACTGCTTGAAGGCGGGCTGAAGGGCCTCGTGGAAGGCCACGGCCTTTCCGGCGATCACGTGCATCAGCGGACCGCCCTGGATGCCCGGGAAGATCGCGCTGTTGATCTTCTTGGCGATGTCTTCGTTGTTGGCCAGGATGATGCCGCCACGTGGGCCGCGCAGGCTCTTGTGCGTGGTGCTGGTCGCCACGTCGGCGTGCGGGACCGGGTTCGGGTAGACGCCCGCGGCAATCAGGCCCGAGTAGTGCGCCATGTCCACCATGAAGTAGGCACCCACGGCCTTGGCCACACGTGCGAAGCGCTCGAAGTCGATGTGCAGCGAGTAGGCCGAAGCGCCCGCGATGATCAGCTTGGGCTTGTGCTCATGGGCCATACGCTCCATGGCGTCATAGTCGATCACCTCGTTCGCATCGAGCCCATAGCTCACCACCTTGAACCATTTGCCGCTCATGTTCAGCGGCATGCCGTGCGTGAGGTGGCCGCCTTCGGCCAGGCTCATGCCCATGATGGTGTCGCCCGGCTGCAGCAGCGCAAAGAACACGGCCTGGTTGGCTTGGGAGCCGGAATTGGCCTGCACGTTGGCGAATTGGGCGCCGTAGAGTTGCTTGAGCCGTTC
>JAIYCN010000049.1 GCA_027487995.1 Rubrivivax sp.
GAGCTGGGCCGTCCCGCCCGCCGCGGCATACACGCGCGCGGCAATGGGCTCGCCTTCCGGCTCCCCGCCGACCCAGAGGGGATGCGGGGCGCTGAGCGCCAGCAGCCCCGGCACATCGAGGTACTTCGCTCCGCACGGCAGGAACCGCGGATCCCGGTAATCGAGCAGCGAGGCGAACCGGAAACCGCCGGTGAACACGGCGGCCCGGGCGATCTCCCCACCCGCCAACGCGCGGCTCGCGGCGGCCACGGGCCCCAGTTCGCCGAGGCCCAGCAGGTCAACCTCGCGCACCCCTGGACGTTCCCGCGCGAAGCGGGCGAGGGTCAGCAGATCGTGCGCGCGCTGGGCGAAGAGCGACGCGTTGTACCCGTGCGTGTACCCGGCGAATTCCCGCGGATTGCGCACCACGCGCGTCGGCCCCGGCGGCTCCGCCGCGGCAACGAACTCCCCCTGGAAGAGGAGATCCGCGGCGAGCACCGCGTGACCGGCGGCGAGCAGGCGGGAGACCTCCGGCCGGAGGCCACCCTGCGCGTCACGCAGGCCGGCCTTCCCCGCAGGGTCCGCCCAGAGCACCACGCGGCCGGAGGCCCGCACCGGTTCCAGCAGCACCGCCGGCAACTCCTCGCGGTGCGTCTCGTTCCGCACGCGGCCGGAAAGCTCCCGGAACTCCCCGCGGTCGACACTCGTCGCGGCGATCCAGCGGGTCGCGCCCGCCGTCTCCCGGTCGCGCCCGAGGGCCGCCGCGAAGCCGCCCCCGACGAGTTCCCGGAAGCGCTGCGGCTGCGGCACCGCCGCCTCCAGCTGGCGGCGCGCGTCCTCGTCCCACCAGCGCAGCAGCGCGCGCTCGAAGGCCGGATCCTCCTCGCGCGGCGCGGGATGCCCCGGCCCCCACACCGTCAGCTGCTCGCGGGTCAGCGGCACGTAGTCGCGCTCGATCACCGGCTCCTGCTGGCCGAGCCGGAAATGCTGGTTGAGGAACGTGTAGAAGGCGGACCGCGCCACCGCGTTGTAATTGTGGGGAAAGTGCTCCCCGCGGTGCAGGTGCACGTGCTTCGGCGCGCCGAGCAGCGCGTAGAGGCGCTGGAGCTCGGGGAATCCCTTGGTCGACATCTCGCGCGTCCAGTCGTTCGCCGTGGTCATCCCCTGGGGACCGGGGGCGAAGAGCGCGGCGAACTCGACGTTCCCGGTGCCGATGCGCAGCAGGGACGCGTTTTCGCAGGTGCAGCCGCCCTGCATCGCGGTGCTGACCATCACCGCGGGGAAGGAGAGCTTCACGCGCGGATCAATCGCCGCCAGCAGCATCGTCTGCGTGCCGCCGCCGCTGGCGCCGGTGATGGCCACGCGCTCGGGGTCCACCTCCGGCAGGCCGAGCACGAAGTCCAGCGCACGCACCGCGTTCCAGGTTTGCAGGCCCATCACGCTCTGCAGCCGCGACTCGGCGGGAGTGCTGTAGAGGCCCCAGTTCTCCACCGTGTTCATCTCCGGCCGTTGCTTGGCGAAGCGGTGGATGACCTGCGCCGAGAACTGCCGCGCGTCGGAGTCGCTCAGCATGTCCCATTGCCAGACCACGCAGCCCATGCGCGCCAGTTGCACGCACAGCGACTGGAACGGGCTGCGGCCGCCCTGCTGGAAACGCTCCGCGCCGGTCGCAAGCTCCAGCCGCAGCTTCGCCTCGGTCTCCTCCGAGAGGCGCGCGTCCTTCCAGTGCCCGTGCGCGAAGAGGACCGCGGGGACGCGCCCCGTCGGACGCAGCGGGCGGTAGAGGTTGCCGGTGACGAAAAAGCCGGGCGCGCTCTCGAAGTAGACCTTCTCGACGGCGTAGCCTTCGCGCTCGATCCGGCCATGGATCACCGGTTGCAGCGGCGCCCGCGTGGGCATCGGCCACAGCCCTTGCGAGACCAGAATCTGCCGCTGGACGACGGCGCGGCGTGTCGTCCACTCCGCGGCCGTGGCCGGCGGCGTGAACGGGAAATAGCCGTCGAGGTCCTTCAACGGCTGCAGGCGGATGTCGTCGGGCAACTGTCCCGGGGGCAGGACGCGCGGGGTGGCGGCGGGGAGGGAGGCCAGGAGGCCGCACGCAAGGGCGAGGGGTAGGCGCATGGGATCGGGGGGTGCGGGAGCAGATCAGGCCCGGACCGCACCGGCCAAGCGAATTTGCCGGCGCTACAGACTTGCCGGCCCGCCGCGGTCCCGCTTTCTGACCTGCACCAATGCCACTCCCCAAGGAGAAAGCCTGGTTCTTCGCGAAGACCTACGGTTGGGGCTGGGGTATGCCTCAGCGCTGGCAGGGCTGGGTCGTAATCGGGGCGTTCTTCGCCGCGCTGGGGGCCGCCACGCCGCTCCTGCCGCGTCACCCGCTCTGGTATGTGATCGCCGTCAATGCCGCCGCCGCCGCGCTGATCGGCATCTGCTGGTGGAAGGGCGAGCGCCCCCGCTGGCGCTGGGGCGACGAGACCTGAGCGGCTTGGGTCTTGGCAGCGGGATCCGGAACGACACAGGCTGACTGCCCCGCCATGCCGGCCCGCCCCACCCTCCTCTGCCTCGCCCTGCTGGCCCCCGCGCTCGCGGGTACTCCTCCCGCGACCCGCCCGACCGCGCCCCGCCCCAACGTCGTGCTGATCGTGGCCGACGACCTCGGCTACGGCGAACTCGGCAGCTACGGGGGCACCGAGATTCCCACCCCGCATCTCGACCGCCTCGCCGAGGAGGGCCTGCGCTTCACCCAGGGTTACGTGACCGCCTCCGTCTGCGCTCCCTCGCGCGCGGGCCTGCTGACCGGGCGCCAGCAGACGCGCTTCGGCTTTGAGGGCAACGCCATCGGCGCGGTCAACGCCGACCCGAAGGTGGGCCTCCCGGCCGGCGAGCGCACCCTCGCGCAGCACCTCC
>JAIYCN010000387.1 GCA_027487995.1 Rubrivivax sp.
CAGGCGCAGGGCGGTTTGGCCGCTCACGGGGTCGAGCACATGAACGAAACCTTGCGCATCACCAACGGCCACCCAGCGGTCCCAAGCGGAAACGCCCCCGAGGTCACGGTGCAAAAGGCGTTCGTGGCTCCACAGCAGTTCGCCGGATTCCGCGCGCCACCCGCTCATGCGGTCGCTGGCATCCGCACCGACGATGACCGAGGAATGCCCGCCCACGGCGTGTGTGCCACCAGCGTTGCGTGTCCAACGCAGCGCCACCCGGGCCACATCCGCGCATGCCACGGCCGACTGGAAGGCCCGCGCACAGATCACATCACCATTTCGGTGGGCGGGACCGACCAGGTCGGCCAGACGCTCCACTTCATTGGAACCCCGGGGGGTGGCCAAGGGCAGGTCCCAGCGGATGGACCCGCGGTTCGGGTCGACACCCACCAGCCGCGCCCCCTGCCCCACTACCAGCGTGTCGCCCATGGCCATGAGCACACCGTTGAGGTTCACCGACAACGGATCAGTCGAGCGCTGCAAGCGCCACAGATAGCGCCCGTCAAGCGCGTCATAGGCTTCAACGGCGCGGTCCAGGCCCAGCACAAACACACGCTCGCCGGCCACCAAGGGAGCCGTGCTCACCCGAGAAGCCAGGCGCTTGCGCCACAGCACCTTCGAGGACGCCATGACCACAAGTTCGTTCTCGGTGGTCACCACCGCCGCACGCTCACCATCAAACCCAACGCCGGCTGCCAAGCGCGAGGGCGCCTTCGCCGACCAGAGGGGAGCCGCGCGCTGCAGATCGCGCACGGTCACGGTGCCGTCAGACGCCGCAGTGGCCAGTCGGCCCGCCGACAGGGCTGGCTGCATCGGAAAGTCAACCCGGCCATCCGATGCGGACCACAGCAAGGTGGCCGAGGCACTCGGGCTCAGCGCCTCAAGCGCGGCAGGCTTGGGCTTGTCCGACATCAGCGAACAAGCCGAGACGAGGGCCACCGTTGCGCACAAGGTGGCCAAGCGCGCGCCGGTGCCCAAAGCCCCCTGGCCCTTCACATTGAACCTTCTGAGGAGCGGCCGAACAGCAGCCTTGAGCCCTTGCATCATGATTTCCCGTTCCTTCACGCGGCCGAGGGTGCCAGCAACGCAGACGACACCGATGTCGGCTTGGCCGGCTTGACCGGCGGCACCACCTCGGCGGGGTCCACCCCCAGGGCCATCAGCTTGGCTTCAATGACGCGCCGGTAATCCAGCTCCAAGGGCATCCCCTTGTACGCCGCCTTGAGCGCCTCGCGTGCCTCATCGGCTTTGTCCAGGGCCAACAGTGCGTCGGCCCGCCGGTCGTCCACGAGGGGGTCGAAACCCGCGCCGCGGGCCTTGTCCAACACGGGCAAGGCGTCCTGCGCCTTGCCCTGGTCCAGCAGCACGCCAGCCCAGCGCAGGCGGGCCAGTGCCTGCAGGCCGGGGTCCTTTGCGGAATCCGCTGCCCACTGCAGTGCTTCCAGCGCGGCGTCGCTGCGCCCCTTGTCGATCATGGCCTTGGCCGCCACCAGCGCTCCTTGTCCCGCGTAGACCGAAGACGGATAGCGGGACTTGAGGTCGCCCCAAGCCGCCGTCACACGGTCGGTCTCGCCGGCCTGCGCAGCCCGCTCCAGTTCGGCGTGCAGCGCGCCGGCCTTGGCTCCTTGGTCACGCTGCCACCAGTTCCATCCGTTGTAGCCGGCAAAGGCCAGAAGCACGAGCGTCAGCAACCAGGTCAGCAGGTTGCCCCAACGGTTCCAGAAGGCCTTGAGTTGGTCAAGTTGTTCCTGCTCCTGCAGGTCGAGGGATGAAGCCATGGGGTGATTCGATTGAATGCCGACCGCAGACGCACGGCCCGGGACCCTCCCGGGCTGCGGACTGCAGCCAATCAAGGATTATCGTCTCGGGCCAGCAGTTCCCCGGCCCATTGCTGAACTTGAGCCAGGGCACGGCGCTGCTGGGGGGCGTCCTGCTGCCGCAAGGACTTGATGGTGACCTCTCCCGCGGCCAGCTCATCCGCGCCGAAGATGAGCGCGTGCCGGGCCCGGCTGGCGTCGGCCTTGCGAAACTGGGACTTCATGCTGCCCGGTCCTTGGTCCGAAGCCGCATGCAGCACGGCCCTCACACCCAACTGACGCAGGGCGTCCAGCGCCACCATGGCCGGGCCCACCGCCGCCGCATCGGGCACGATGGCATACACATCCGGCGCGTCCGGCTCGGGCACACGCCCCAATGCCTCCAACAGCAGGATCAGGCGCTCAATGCCCAGGCCCCAGCCCACGGCGGGTGCGGGCTTGCCGCCCAACTGCTCGATCAGGCCGTCGTACCGCCCGCCGCCGCACACCGTGCCCTGGGCACCCAACTTGTCGGTGACCCACTCGAACACGGTGAGGTTGTAGTAGTCCATGCCGCGCACCAGACGCGGATTGATGCGGTAGGGCACGCCGCAGGCTTCCAACATCCCGCGCACGCCATCGAAGTGCGCCCGCGACTCGGGGCCCAGGAAGTCCAGCAGCCGCGGTGCCGACTCCGCCACGGCCTGAACACCAGGGTGCTTGCTGTCCAGCACCCGCAAGGGGTTGGTGTGCAACCGCTTGAGCGCCTCTTCGTCCAGCGCGTCGGCGTGCGCCTCAAAGTGTGCGATCAAGGCCTGGCGATGGGCCGCGCGCTCGGCGGGCTGCCCCAGGCTGTTGAGCTCCAGGTGCACATCCTCGCCCTCGACGAGGCCCAGCTCACGCCACAGCGCGCGCACCAGCAGGATGACTTCGGCGTCCACATCCGGTCCCGGCCAGCCCAGAACTTCGACGCCAACCTGGTGGAACTGGCGGTAGCGGCCCTTCTGCGGGCGTTCATGGCGGAACATCGGTCCAACGTAGAACAGGCGCTTGCCACCTTCGTAGAGCAGGTTGTGTTCGATGGTGGCGCGCACCACCCCGGCCGTGCCTTCGGGCCTCAAGGTGAGCTGGTCGCCATTGAGACGGTCGGCGAAGGAGTACATCTCCTTCTCCACGATGTCCGTGACCTCACCCAGGCCGCGGACAAACAGCGCCGTGGGCTCCACGATGGGGGTGCGCACGGCGTGGTACCCCCAACGCTGCATCACCGAGCGCACGCGCGCCTCCAGCCACTCCCACTTCGCACTGTCGGGCGGCAGGAGATCGTTCATCCCCTTGACGCCCGAGATCCGGTCAACCATAGCGGCGCTCGATGTAGTCTTCAACAATCTGTTGGAACTCCCGCACGATGCCTTCACCGCGCAGGGTCATGGCCTTCTGGCCGTCGATGAACACGGGGGCCGCCGGTGCCTCGCCCGTGCCGGGCAGGCTGATGCCGATGTCTGCATGCTTGCTTTCACCCGGGCCGTTGACGATGCAACCCATCACCGCCACCTTCATGGCCTCAACCCCCGGATAGCGGCCGCGCCAGACCGGCATCTGCGCGCGCAGATAGTCGTCGATCTGCTTGGCCAGTTCCTGGAAGGTGGTGCTGGTGGTGCGCCCACAGCCAGGACACGCCGTGACGCTGGGGTTGAACTGGCGCAGCCCCAGGGCCTGCAGGATTTCCAGGGCCACCACCACTTCCTGCGTGCGCGACTCACCCGGCTGCGGTGTGAGGCTCACCCGGATGGTGTCGCCGATGCCCTCTTGAAGCAGCACGCTCAGGGCGGCGGCGGAGGCCACCGTGCCGCGCGTGCCCATGCCGGCTTCCGTGAGGCCCAGATGCAGCGCGTAGTCGCAGCGATCGGCCAGCGCGCGATACACGCTGATGAGATCCTGAACGCCGCTGACCTTGCAGCTGATGATGATCTGGTTGGGGTCCAGGCCGATGTCGCGCGCGAGTTCAGCCGACTGCAGGGCCGAGCGCACCAGCGCGTCGTACATCACCTGGCGCGCGTCCCAAGGCTGGGCCCGCCGCGCGTTGTCGTCCATCAATTCGGCGAGCAGTTCCTGGTCAAGGCTGCCCCAATTCACGCCGATGCGCACGCACTTGTGGCCATGGCGAATCGCCGCCTCGACCATCATCGCGAACTGCTTGTCCTTCTTGTCGCCCTTGCCCACGTTGCCGGGGTTGATGCGGTACTTGGACAAGGCCTGCGCGCACTCCGGAAAGTCGGTCAGCAGGCGGTGGCCGTTGTAGTGGAAGTCACCGACCAGGGGCACCTCGATGCCCATGCGGTCCAACTGTTCGCGGATGGCCGGCACGGCCGCAGCCGCCTCGGGCGTGTTGACCGTGATGCGCACCAACTCGGAGCCCGCAATCGCCAGTTCCTTGACCTGGATGGCCGTTCCGATGACGTCCACCGTGTCGGTGTTGGTCATCGACTGCACGCGCACCGGTGCATCGCCGCCGATCGTGAGCACGTGGTCTCCGGTGACCACACGCGCCTGTCGACGCGCACGGCGGTGCGCCGCGGCGATGGCGATCAGGCCGGCATCGGTGTTCAACGTCTCCTGGGGAGTGTTCATGGATGGTCTCCGGCCTTCGATGCCGTCAGGGCAGTTCGACGTCTGCGACGTTGTTGCGTTGTTGGTCCAGCAGCAAGACGGGCTTGCCTTGCCACACCGCCTCGGTACCGGCCACATTGCCCACACGCAGGCGCAAAGGCCGCTGAGCTTCCACCCCGGCCTGTTCGCCAGCGCGCAGCAACCGCGAGAAGACGATCTGGCCGCGGGCATCCGTCACCTGCACCCAGGTGTCGCGCGTGGCCTTGATCTGCAGAGGGGCCTTGGCGAAATCAGGGGTTGGGTTGAGGGCAGTACTGGGTGCGGGGTTGGGGGACAGGTTCGGGGCGGTGTTGACAGCCGGCTGCAAAGCCGTGGGCGGTGTCGCCGCAGTGGATGCGGGTGTCACGGGCACGGTTGGCGATGCCAATCCCGTTGCGGCCGCTGGTAAAGGGGTTGCGGTCGCCGGTGCCGCCGTTTCAACCACCGCTGCAGGCTCGGACGCAGGCGGTACCGCCTGCGCTGGGGCTTCGGCCGCGGTCGTTTGCGGCGCCACCACGACCGGCGGTGTGGATGAGCCTTCCCACCAGCTTGAAGGCGCCACCAGCAAAGCCACGGCTCCCAGCAGGATCACCGCCACCGCCAATCGCACGGGGGTGAAGAGTTCACCTCCCACGGTGCGACCCGGCAGGCGCACTGGGGCACGAAGAGATTTCAGGGCGGGAGCGGTGTTCTCGGGCAATCGGGCGCGGGTGGGCTGCTGGCGCGGCTCCACCTGGCTGGCCGGCAAGGCCTGCAAGATGCCCACGGGGTCGAGTTCAAGATGGCGACACAGGCTCTGACCCAGCGCACGAACAAAGGTGTTGTCACCCACATCGGCCCACCGCCCCTCTTCGAAGGCCTCCAGGCGCCGTTCCGTGATCTTCAGCAGGATCGACAGATGCGTCAGGGTCTGTCCGCGTGCTTCACGCGCTGCGCGTACCAATTGCCCTGGATGACCCGCATGGCCAACGCCTGATCCCCGCCCGGATACCGCGTCGTTTTCAGGCTCCAGGGCGCCCGTGCCGGCCGCCTCGGTCATCGGAATCCTCCCTCGTCGAAGGCGCCACGTTCCGCAGCCAATGATTCGGGCGCATTCGGAAACCGGGTGCGCAATTGCTGAACGAGGGAAGCCGCCGCATCGGTCTGCCCCAAGCGGCGCTCGATGCGCGCGCCCAACCACAACGACTGAGCCGTCACCCAGGCCGGTTGTTGGTTGACCCGACGGATGTAGAACGCAGCGCGATCAAACTGCCCCCGCCGGGCCAGCAATTCGGCAAGATTGGCGCCCAGCGCCGGGTTGCCTGGATCGCGCTCATAGGCCGCAGTCAGGGTCGCAATTCCCTGGTCGATCTGCCCGCCCATGGCTTGACAAACACCCTGCGCCAGCAGCGTCTTGGAGGCGTCGCGGTACAAGGGCTGCGCCAGCGCCCGACTGAACGCCTGCTGGGCCGGCACGTACTGCCCACGCTGGCAGTGGAACCAGCCCAGGTTGTGCAGGATGTTGCCGTCGTTGGGGGCCAGCGCCAAGGCTCGTTGGAAACTCTCCTCGGCCAGTTGCGTCTGCATCAGGCCCGCGTAAATCAGGCCACGCAGGTTCAAGCCATCAGCCAGATTGGGGAAGATGGCCAGCGCCTGCTTGAGTTCGTCCAGCGCGGTTTCCAACTGCCCCTGTGCGAAGTAGGCCGACGCCAATTCAAGGCGAACCCGCGCGCGGCGCTCGGCCTCCGATTGATCCGAAGCCGTGCGGATGTCACCCGTGGGAGCGGGGCTCAAGGGCAGCCCGGAACAGGCGGTGAGAGCAAGTGCAGACAACAAGCCCGCCCCTCGGACGGCCCGACTGACCACCTTCATCGACAGGAGTCCCACCATCGTCATCACGACTGGTCCGCAGCGGCATGGAGGGGGATCATGCGGCGGCCCTCCAGGCGCGCCTGCACACGCGTGCGGTCCTGCACTTCTCCGGCCAGTTGGCCGCAGGCGGCATCGATGTCGTCGCCACGGGTCTTGCGGATGGTTGTCACGATACCCCCATTCTGGAGCACGTTGGCAAACGCCACCACCCGTTCGCGCGCGGATCGCTTCAGGCCGGAGGCCGGGAAGGGATTGAAGGGAATCAGATTGAACTTGCAGGGCACGCGCCCCCGCACCAGGTCCAGAAGGGCCTGCGCCTGCTCCGGATGGTCGTTCACGCCGTCCAGCATGCAGTACTCGAAGGTGATGAAGTCCCGCGGCGCCGCTTGCAGGTAGGCCCGGCAGGCGTCGAGCAGTTCATTCAAAGGGTACTTGCGGTTGAGGGGCACCAGGTCGTCACGCAGCTCGTCGGTGGGTGCGTGCAGGCTGACCGCCAGGGCGACCGGGCAATCGGCCATCAGGCGCTCGATCATCGGCACCACACCGGAGGTGCTGACCGTGACCCGGCGCCTCGAGAGGCCGTAGCCGTGGTCATCCAACATCGCGCGCAAGGCCGGCACCAGGGCCGAATAGTTCTGCAGCGGCTCGCCCATGCCCATCATCACGACATTCGTGATGGCACGCTCACCCTCGGGCAAGGAAAGACGACGCCGCAGTTGGTGCTCGGCGTGCCAGAGTTGGGCCAGGATTTCGCCGGTGGAAAGGTTGCGGCTGAAGCCCTGGTGTCCGGTGGAGCAGAAGCGGCACGCCACCGCGCATCCCGCCTGGGAGGACACGCACAGCGTGCCCCGGTCGTCTTCGGGAATGAAGACCGTCTCCACCGCGTTGCCACCGCCCACATCGAACAGCCACTTGACGGTGCCGTCGCGCGACACCTGCTCGCTGATGATGGGCAAGCCCCTGACCTCGGCCGCTCCTTCAAGCTTGCCGCGCAGGGACTTGGCCAGGTCGGACATCTGCGAGAAGTCCGCCACGCCACGCTGGTGGATCCAGCGAAAGAGCTGGGTGGCCCTGAAGGGCTTCTCACCCTGCTCGACACACCAGCGGGTCAGACCATCGCGGTCGAAATCGAGCAGGTTGATCATGGTGTGCCCAGGTACTGCGCGGCCGTGCAGGCACGGCCGCTTCGAGCCTCAGCGGCTGTAGACGTTCATGCCCGGGAAGAAGAAGGCCACCTCCACCGCAGCGGTTTCGGGGGCATCCGAGCCGTGCACGGCGTTGGCGTCGATGCTGTCGGCGAAGTCGGCGCGGATGGTGCCCTTCTCGGCCTTCTTCGGGTCGGTGGCGCCCATCAGCTCACGGTTCTTGGCGATGGCGTTCTCTCCCTCCAGCGCCTGGATCATGACCGGGCCGGAGATCATGAAATCCACCAGGTCCTTGAAGAACGGACGGGCCTTGTGCACGGCGTAGAAGGCCTCGGCCTCACCGCGGGACAGGTGGGCCATCTTGGCCGCCACGACCTTCAGGCCTGCGCCTTCGAAACGTGCGTAGATTTGTCCGATCACATTCTTGGCCACGGCATCGGGCTTGATGATGGAAAGGGTGCGTTCGATCGCCATGGTGGTTCTCCGTAAGGGAAATTGAGCAAAGCTTCGGATTTTAGTTCACCGCGCTGCCCGCCATGAGCGGGCGGGCATCAGCGTCCCCGGCGCCCGCGCCCGGGCTTGCCGCGGCCCAGCGCGGCGTCCGCGCCGATGTAACCCACGGCGGTGCGCATCGGGTCCGGTTGGGCAGGGCCCTTGCCGCCACCCTTCGCGCCGGTTCGGCTGCCACCACCCTTGGCCTTGCCACGACCAGGCCCCGCTGCCTTGGGACCACCAGGGCCCGCGCCGCCCGGGCCAGCCGGTCCTCTTCCACGCGGTTGACCGCCGCCGCCACCGGGTCCGCCACTGCCACCAGCGCGCCCTCGGCCACCGCGTCCGGCGCCTGCAGCACCCCCCTTGCCGGCAAAGCGCTTGTCGAAGGTCTGCTGCAGCGGGTTGGGGATGGGTCCATCGTCCTCGGGAAATTCGTCGGCATCGTCGCGCCGGCGCTCGTTCTGCAGCGCGCGCTTGTCATAGGTCTGCTGCAGCGGGTTGGGAATCGGGCCGTCCTCGCCGAACTCACGCCGCGGGCGACGCTGTGCTTCCTTGAGCGCGCGTTGATCGAAGGTCTGCTGCAGCGGGTTGGGGATCGGGCCCTCGTCGCCGTACTCGCGCTTGGGGCGGCGCTGCTCCTCCTTGAATGCACGCTTGTCAAAGGTTTGCAACAGGGGACTGGGAATCGGACCGTCTTCACCCCGCTCTCCGCGCTCGCGACGCTCACGCCGCGGCTTGTCGGCACTGCGGTCCAGTGCGCGGTCATGGGAACGGTCCTGCCCGCGATCACCCGGGCGATCACCCCGGTCCTGCCCGCGGCCTCGGCGGGTCTTGTTCTGCCCTCCGTCCGAAACGGCGCCAGCGCCCTCGGCACCACGGCCCTGTCCACGGCCGGCACCACGGCCCTGTCCACGGGGGCGAACCCCGGTGAGTTGCTGCAACATGTCCACATCGCGCTCACCGAGGTCGACCCAGGCGCCGCGCTTGAGTCCACGGGGCAAGACGACGCAACCGTAGCGGATGCGGATGAGCCGGCTGACCGTCAGGCCCACCGATTCAAACAGCCGCCGAACCTCGCGGTTGCGGCCTTCATTCAGGACCACGCGGTACCAGTGGTTCACGCCCTCACCGCCACCGTCCTCAATGCTGATGAAGGAGGCCGACTGACCTTCGATCTCCACACCCTGCAGCAGCCGCTCACGCGACTCCTCTTCCAGCCGACCCAACACGCGCACCGCATATTCACGCTCCACGCCGAAGCGCGGGTGCATCAGCTGATTGGCCAGTTCGCCTGAATTCGTGAACAGCAGCAATCCTTCCGTGTTGAGGTCCAGTCGACCTACGGACTGCCACTTGCCTTGAACCAAACGTGGCAAGCGCCTGAACACGGTGGGACGCTGCTGGGGATCGTCATGGGTCACCACTTCGCCCACGGGCTTGTGGTACGCGATCACGCGGGGCTTGCCCTGGCGCAGTCGGACGCGCACGGGCTTGCCGTCGATTTGAATGCGGTCGCCGTGGCTGACACGTTGTCCGGTGTGGGCCACCTCGCCGTTGACGGTGACGCGCCCTGCTTCGATCATGGCTTCCAGGTCACGACGCGACCCTACGCCCGACTGGGCCAGCACCTTGTGCAGCTTGGGCGCCTCGGGATCCGGCGCCAACACCCGGCGGTGTTCCGCGTTATCGTCGGACGCATCACCGCCGTCCTCATGATGGTCGTCGGACACATCCGGGCGGGGTTCACCCTCTCCAACGCCCTCTTCCGACGGGCCCTCGCCCACCACAGCGTCGGGCACCGCTTCGGCCTCTGCACTTGAATCCTGTTCGTCGTAGGCCCCGGACACCACCTCACCGAACAGTGCCGCTGCGCCTTCTCGCACCGCAGGATCGATCACCGTGGGCGCCTTGCGCTTCTCCGCATGGCCAGCCTCGACATCACCGCCCTCCGAAGGTGCACCCTCACCGGCCGTGCCGCGCTTGTGTCGGCTGCGTCGGCGCCGACGATTCTTGGCACCCGGCTCCGCGCCAGCCGTCTCATCTCCGGCCTGCACCGCAGCAGTACCCCCTTCACGCGATGCGTCGCCCTCCGATTGGTTGGGCGCCTTTGCATCGGCCGGGGACTGGGATTCGTCGGGGAGTTCGTTCATGTGGTGGGGAAATCAGGATTGGAGAGGTCGGTGCTGGGGTCTTGGGGGACCGGCGGGGTGTCGATGATCGTGGCCTCGGCCTCGGTCGGCGAAAGCTCGGCCAAAGAAGACTCGACAGGTTGTGGCTCGGCAAGCCCTTCAAGCGGCAACAGGCCCTGCTCGGAACCGGACAGCAGATCCAAGGCTGGCGCAGGCAGGGCATTGGGCAAAGTGCTTCCATCCAGCGGCGGGAGGTCACCCAGGCCTGACAAGCCCAGGTCATCAAGAAACTGGCGCGTGGTGGCATACAGCGCAGGACGGCCTGGCGCTTCGCGGTGGCCAATGACTTCGATCCACCCGCGGTCTTCCAATTGCTTGACGATCGGGGTGGCCACGGTCACGCCACGGATATCCTCAATGTCGCCGCGGGTGACGGGCTGGCGATACGCGATGATGGCCAGGGTCTCCATCACCGCTCTTGAATAACGAGGCGGTTTTTCGGGATGCAGACGGTCCAGGAAATGGCGCATCGGGCCCCGGCTCTGGAAGCGCCAGCCCGAGGCCAACTCCACCAGTTCCACCCCTCGTTCAGACCAATCTCCCTGCAGCGACTGCAACAGTTCGCGGATCTCGGGGGCTTCCAACTGGTCTTCGAACAGCGTGCGCATGTCACGCAGCGCCATGGGCTGCTGGGCGCACAACAGGGCTGTCTCAAGAACCCGCTTGGCTTCGGATGTTTCCATATCGGAAGGACCGCTTCAACGCGGACGGATCGTCAGGTGGGAGACGGCTCATTGGTGAGCGCGTCGGTTCCATGGCGGTGAGTTGAACGATGTTCAACGCGTAACCGGCGAAGGCGGCCCTCGGGCCTGCCACAGGGGAATGGTTGCTCGCGGCTTCGCGTGCGGGACGCTCCGTACTATCGTGAGCGCCAGTCGGGTCTGTCGCCCGTCTACCACCATTCTAGCCCACCGCGTGCACAGCCTTCCAAGCCAGTTCGAAATCCGGGGACGGCGGAGCTTCGCAAGCGATTTCCGTCCCGGTGACCGGATGCCGGAATTGCAGCCTGTGCGCATGCAGGGCTTGGCGTTCAAGTCCAAGCGATGCCGTCCCGCCGTACAACCGATCCGCCACCAACGGGTGCCCGCGATGAGCCAGGTGCACCCGGATCTGATGGGTACGCCCCGTGTGCAAGCGACACTCCAAGGCACTGTGGGCGGTGGTCCGCGCCACCACCTGCACCGTGGTCCTCGACGGTTTACCGGAGGCCAGTACGGCCATGCGGATGCGCGAGCGGGGGTCGCGACCCACGGGGGCGTCGATGTCCTGAAGGTCCGGCTCGACACGGCCCACCGCAATCGCCCGGTACAAGCGCTGGACCTCTCGGGCTGCAATGGCCTGCACCAGGGCGTTCATCGTGGCCAGTGTCTTGGCCACGACCATCACACCGGACGTATCCATGTCCAGGCGGTGCACGATGCCCGCCCGCGGCAGGGTAGAAGCGCCCGCATGGTGGGCCAGCAATCCATTGAGCAGCGTCCCGCTCCAGTGACCCGGCGCGGGGTGCACCACCAACCCGGCCGGCTTGTCCAACACCACCAAATGGGCGTCCTCGTGCAACACCCTCAGCTCCATGGGCTGTGGATGGAAGGCCTGGGCCTGCTCGGTGGGGAGCAACTGCAGCGCCACCGCTTGCCCCAACCGCAGCTTGCGGGAGGCCTGGGACAGGGGTTGCCCGTCCACCGAAACCGCGCCACGCTCGACCAGGGCCTGCAGGTGGCTGCGCGAAAACTCAGGTGCATGACGCACCAGCACCTTGTCCAGGCGCTGCCCATGGTCGGCCATGTCGATGACCCAGGCCCTGGTCTCGACGTCGGCTTCGGCCTCGTTCCCGTCATGGAGTCCGGCATCTTCAAGATCCGGCAAATCGGTGGTCATGGGGTATGCCTATCAAGCACCGCACGGTCGCGGTTGGTCGGAGGGTCGGCGTCCGAGGTGTGCACAGGCCGTTGTTTCCAGGCCCTCTCCCTATAATCGACGACATGCCTGCAATGCCCCGCACTGCCTCCACGCCGTCAGCCCGCATCGGCCACTCTGTTTCCACCTGGGTTGTCTCGGTGGGCATGGTGGCCTCCCTGGCCTCCCTCAGTGGCTGCGCCACGTCGGAGAAGGATGAGTTCTCGTCGATGGCGGTCGACAAATTGTATGCAGAGGCCAAGGCAGACATGGCCTCCGGCGGTTGGGACCGCGCCGTCCGCGCGCTGGAGCGCCTGGAGGGCCGGGCCGCCGGTACGTTGCTGGCGCAACAGGCCTCACTGGACCTGGCCTACTCCCGCTACAAGGCCGGTGAACGCCCCGAGGCGATCGCCGCCCTGGACCGCTTCATTCGCCTCAATCCCTCCAGCGCCGCCCTGGACTACGCCTACTACCTCAAGGGTCTGGTCAACTTCAACGACAGCCTTGGGTTCATCTACAAGATCCTGAATCAGGACGTGGCCGAGCGGGACCAACAGGCTTCGCGTGACGCTTACCAGTCCTTCAAGATCCTCGTGGACCAGTTCCCGAATTCGCGCTACGCGCCGGACGCGCGCGTGCGCATGGACTACATCGCCAATGCGTTGGCCGAATACGAACTGCGGGTGGCGCGCTACTACTTCCGCCGCGGCGCCTATCTGGCGGCGGCCAACCGGGCGCAACAAGCCATACGCGAATTCGAGCGCGCCCCAGCGGCTGCCGATGCGCTGCGCATCATGGTGGCCAGCTACGACCAACTGGGCCTGCACCAGTTGCGTGACGACGCACAGCGCGTGCTGGACATCAACTTCAACAAGGGCCAAGCGGCTGCGCCCAGCAGCAACCGCCCCTGGTGGAAGCTTTGGTAGGAACTCCTCGCTGACCCCGGTCAGCCGCCCTGCTTGAGTTCATCAAGCCACTGCACCACCTCGGCGCCATTGGCGCAGCGGGTCATGGGCGGAAGGCTTGCCAGAATGCGCGAGCCGTAGCCCTTGCTGTGCAATCGCTTGTCGGCAATCACCAGTAGGCCGCGATCGCTCTCGCTGCGAATCAGGCGCCCCGCGCCCTGCTTGAGCGAGATGGCCATGTCGGCCAACGAGAGTTCCGCAAAGGGGTCACGCCCCTGCGCCTTGAGCGCGCGGGTGCGCGCCTCCAACAAGGGGTCATCCGGCGGCGGGAAGGGCAGCTTGTCAATGACCACGCATTGCAGAGCTCGGCCGGGAACATCAATGCCCTCCCAAAAGCTGGCTGCACCCACCAACACAGCCCCGTGGCCCTCCTGGGCCTGCAGGAAGCGGTCCAGCAAGGTGCGCTTCGGTTCGTTGCCCTGCACGAGTACCTCGATGGGCAAGCCCCGGGCAGCGAACACGGCGCGGATGTGTTCACCGATGATGGGCAAGGCCCGCAGAGTGGTGGCCAGCACGAAGGTGCGCCCACCAAGGCGTGATGCGCAGCGTGCAGCCAGGTCGGCCACCCCCTCGAGATGCCCCTCCTCACCGGGCGCCGGCAGCTGCGTGGGAATCCAAAGCCGTGCGTGGGCTGCATAGTCGTAGGGGCTGCCCACCGCCAACACCTGGGCCTCTTCCAGACCCGATTGACGACGGAACCAGGAAAGGCTGGGCTCATCCCCCAGCGTGGCGGACGTGAAGATCCATGCGCGAAGGGTTTGGGCCTGCGACTGTTGCATCAGGTCACGGATGTCCAGGGGCGTGTCGATCAAGCGCGCCTGCGAGGACCCCACGTCGATCCAACGCACGCGGTCGACCGCCAGGGGCGCCTGGAACACCGCGAGCCGTTCGCGCAATTCCTGAGCGCGGTCGCGCAGGCGTTGCAGGTCGGGGTGGGTCTCGGCTACCGCCGCGGCACATTCCTGTGCGTGCTCCAAGGCCGCGGCCAC
>JAIYCN010000155.1 GCA_027487995.1 Rubrivivax sp.
AGCACCAAGATCTACGACCGCGCCACCGGCGAGGTCAGCTACGGCCGCGTGCCGGCAGGCTCGGTGGTGGTCAGCGGCAACCTGCCCAGTGCCGATGGCAAGTACAGCCTGTACTGTGCGGTGATCGTCAAGAAGGTGGACGCGCAGACCCGCGCCAAGACCAGCATCAACGACCTGCTGCGCGCCTGATTGAAGCTCATCCATCTGATCGAAGCCGAAGCCGCCCGACTCGCCGAGTCGGGCGTTTCGTTTGGGCATGGCACCACCAATGCCTTTGACGAGGCTGTCTGGCTGGTGCTGTGGTCGCTGGGCTGGCCGCTGGACGATTTGGACAGCGTCGCCGACCGCAGCCTGACTGCTGAACAGGTGACCCAGGCACAGGATCTTGTGATGCGCCGCATCACGCAGCGCGTGCCCGCTGCCTACCTGACGCGCGAAGCCTGGCTGCAGGGAGTGCCGTTCTACGTGGACGAACGGGCCATCGTGCCGCGCTCGCTCATCGCGGAGAACCTGGCCGATGGCGACCTTGATGACCTGCTGGGCCGAGAACCCGAGCGTGTGCTGGACCTTTGCACCGGCAACGGCAGCCTGGCGGTGCTCTGCGCGCTGGCCTGGCCGCGGGCGCGCGTGGACGGTGCCGACCTCAGCACGGATGCCTTGGCGGTGGCGGCGATCAACCGTGACCGCCACGAACTGCACGACCGATTGGACCTGCTGCAGGGCGATGGTCTGGCGGCCGTGGACGGGCGGCACTACGACCTCATCGTCTGCAACCCGCCCTATGTGAACGCTGGATCCATGGACGAATTGCCCCCGGAGTTCAAAGCCGAACCTGCACTGGCATTAAAAAAAAAAAAAAACGGCATGGACTTCATCGGTCCTTTGTTGAACAGCGCTGCACACCATCTGGCCAAGGACGGCTGGCTGGTGCTGGAAATAGGCCATGAACGGCTTCACTTTGAGCACGCCTTCGGTGGACCAAGCGGCCTGGAGCCCATCTGGCTGGAGAACTCTGCCGGCGGCGATGCCGTGCTGGCGCTCCCCGCCGCAGCCCTTCGTGCATGGGCGGCCCGCAGCGTTGTCAGCGCCCTCAACACCACAATCCCCCCGCAGGGCCTGCCAACATGATCACCCTGCGGGACCTGACCCTGCGCCGCGGCGCCCGAGTGGTCATTGAAGGCGCGACCATCACGCTCAACCCCGGCGAGAAGGTGGGGCTGGTGGGGCGCAACGGGGCTGGCAAATCGAGCCTGTTCTCCGCACTGGCGGGTCGCCTTGAGGCCGACGGTGGAGACCTTGACGTTCCGCGCCACTGGCGGGTGGGTGAAGTGGCCCAGCACATGCCGGAGTCCGAGGTCGCCGCCACCGAATTCGTCCTTCAAGGCGATGAGCCGCTGATGGCGGCCCGCGCCGCCCTGGAGCGGGCCGAGGCCGCCCATGACGGCCACGAGATTGCCGAAGCCCACGCCGCCTTGGCCCAAGCGGGCAGCTTCGATGCCCGCTCCCGTGCGCAGACCCTGCTGATGGGCCTGGGCTTCACGGTCGAACAGTTGGACGCCCCGGTCAACAGTTTTTCCGGCGGCTGGCGCATGCGGTTGCAGCTGGCGCGCGCCCTGATGTGCCCGGCCGACCTGCTGCTGTTGGACGAGCCCACCAACCACCTGGACCTGGACGCCCTGGTGTGGCTGGAAGGCTGGCTGCAACGGCACCCCGCGACGCTGCTCGTCATCAGCCATGACCGAGAATTCCTGGATGCCGTGACGCGCGTCACCCTGCATCTGGAAGACGCACGGCTTACCCGCTACGGCGGGGCCTACACCGCGTTTGAATCGATGCGCGCCGAGCGCCTGCTTCAGCAACAGGCCGCATTCGATCGGCAGCAGGAACGCGTGGCCCAACTGCAGCGCTTCATCGACCGTTTCAAGGCCAAGGCCACCAAGGCACGGCAGGCCCAAAGCCGAGTGAAGGCCCTGGCGCGCATGGAGCGCTTGGCACCGGTGCTCACCGCCTCGGACTTCGCCTTCGATTTCCGTGAGCCGGAATCGGTGCCGAACCCCATGGTCAGCCTACGTGACCTGCACTGCGGCTATGGTGAACGCATCGTCGTGCGCGGCGTGCAACGCAGCGTGATGGCGGGCCAGCGCATCGGCATCCTGGGTGCCAACGGCCAGGGCAAGTCCACCTTCATCAAGACCATGGTCGGGCAGCTGGAGCCCCTGGGTGGCCAGAAGGTCGAGGGCAAGGGGCTACGCGTGGGCTACTTCGCCCAGCAGGAAATGGACCTGCTGCACGACGACGACACGCCCCTGCAGTGCATGGTGCGCTGGGCGCGTGAGCGCGGGCCGGATGCGCGCGAGCAGGAGCTGCGCGACTTCCTCGGTCAGTTCCGCTTCACTGGCGACCAGGTGCTGCAGGCGGTGGGCACGCTGTCCGGTGGTGAGCGGGCCCGGCTGGTGCTGGCCATGATCGTGTGGCAGCGCCCCAACCTGCTGGTGCTGGACGAACCCACCAACCACCTGGACTTGTAGACCCGCGATGCGCTGTTGATGGCGTTCAACAGTTTTGACGGATCGGTACTCCTGGTGAGCCATGACCGTGCCCTGCTGCGCGAAGTGTGTGATGAGTTCTGGCTGGTGGCCCAAGCCAAGCTGCAGCCCTTTGATGGCGACCTCGACGACTACCAGCGGTGGTTGGCCGATCAGCAGAAGGCGCGTGCAGCCGAGCGCTTGGCACAAGCGGCGAGCCAGGGTTCAGCCCGGGCATCTGCAGGCGCTGGAACGAACGCATCTGCAAGCGATGCAGCCGACCCGTCCCCTGGCAACAAGCGCGAAGACCGCAAGGCCATGGCGGCCGCCCGTCAAGCCCTCGCCCAGCGGACCCGGCCCATCAAGCAGGAATTGCAGCGCATCGAAGCGCGCCTGGCTGCGGTCGAGTCCGAACGCGAGGCGATTCAAGCACGCATCGTGCAGGGCAGTGCCGATTCATCCATGAATGGCGCGCAGATGGCCGAGGCCGGCCGAACCTTGCGCGCGCTGGAAGACGAAACCGAAGCGTTGGAAGCGCGCTGGCTGGAGCTTGGCGAAGAACTGCAGGCTATTGAGCAGGAGCAGCCCGCCTGACGATGTCCAACATCAGGTGCACCCGGGCTTGTGCGGGCGTCAGGGTGTGGGCCACGGGCCAACCGTGATCGGGCTCACCCACCACCCATCCCTGCGTGCAGCGTGTGGCCACCAGGACATCCTCGCGGCGCAGCCGACCTGAACCGATCGCATCCCGCAGGGCCTGGTCGATGCTGTGGTGCATTGATCCATTGCCCGTGGAACTCACCACCACACCGCGCACAGGCGCTGCGGAATTGGACGAGTCCAACAGCGCGTGCAACGCGTCAGCGCTGGCACCCGCATGGCTGTGCACGATCTCCACGCGAGGCCATCGTGACACATCTGCAGGCATCGTGACCGGGCTCTGCTGAGCACTCATCTGGCCCACGACCAGAGCGCCGTCATCGTCCCACAGCCACTCTTGCACGCCATCGTCCCACCGTGCTACGGGCTCAGAGTCCCCAGCGCCGAACGCCTTCAGGGCAAAGGGGTGCACCTTGCGCACCCGGACCGCGGGCCAGGCCAAGCCGCCGAAGGCCATCAACACGCCGCGGGCCTTGGGGTCGGCGGCCAGGTGCAGTGTCTGCTGCAGGTTGGCTGGTCCATCGGCCTGGGCTGAAGTGGCCGGCCGCATGGCCGCGGTCAGCACCACGGGTTTGTCGCCACGCAACACGCCGTTCAGGAACACCGCTGTTTCTTCCAGCGTATCGGTGCCGTGCGTGACGACCTGCCCCCGCACCAGCAGATCATCCATGCCGGCCTGCAGTTCCGCTGCCAGCCGCTGCCACACGGCCGCGCTCATGTCGCGGCTGTCGATCTGGGCCACCTGCACCGCCTGCAGGTCGCTGACCGTCCCGCCAAGACCCGGCAACAAGGGACGCAGGAGGTCTTCGATCGCCACCTGCCCTGCTCGATAGGCGTTCTCGGCCGCGCCCGGCTTCGCGGTTCCGGCAATCGTCCCACCGGTCCCCAACACCCTGATCTTCGTCCCCATAATGGTCCCTCTGGATAAAAACACAGGCACTGTATAGAATGACAGTGCCGAGAATCGAACAACGGCGCATCAAACACGCGCGGCCCAGCCCCAACCAGGATTGCACCATGCTCGAACGCCCCAAGCTCACCGAACGCCAGCAACAGATCCTGGATCTGATCCAAACCGCCATTGGACGCACCGGCGCCCCCCCCCACCCGGGCAGAGATCGCCGCTGCATTGGGTTTCAAGTCCCCCAACGCGGCCGAAGAGCACCTGCAGGCCCTTGCGCGCAAAGGGGTCATCGACCTCGTGGGCGGCACGTCCCGGGGCATCCGCCTGCGGGGTGATGCGCTGCGATCCCTGCAGGAATCCCGCGGCCGCCAGTTCGCGCTGCCCCTGCCCGGCCTGGCTCAACTGGCGCTGCCCCTGGTGGGCCGTGTCGCAGCCGGCAGCCCTATCCTGGCGCAGGAGCACATCGACCAAACCTACACCGTGGAAGCCAGCCTCTTTCCGCGCAAGCCCGACTACCTGCTGCGCGTGCGCGGCATGAGCATGCGTGATGCCGGCATCCTGGACGGTGACCTGCTCGCAGTGCAACGGTCCACCGACGCCAAGAATGGGCAGATCGTGGTGGCCCGGCTGGGTGACGACGTCACGGTCAAACGGCTGCGCCGCACCAAGTCCGCCATCGAGCTTTTGCCGGAGAACCCCGACTTCGAGATCATCACGGTGCCGCTCAACGGCGAGTGCGAAGTGCCGTTTGCACTGGAAGGCATCGCGGTGGGTCTGCTGCGCAACAACATGCTGATGTAATTGCAGCCGCGGCACAATGCAGGCTCTTCGCTGCGGTGCGCATGAACATCATCATCCTCGACGACTACCAGGACGCGGTGCGCAAGCTGCCGTGCGCGTCCAAGCTTGAGCACCTCAATGCCAAGGTGTTCACCAACACGGTCAAGGGCATCGGACAGTTGGCCGTGCGTCTGCGCGATGCCGAAATCCTGGTCCTGATCCGCGAGCGCACCCACTTTCCAAGGGCACTGCTGGAGCGCCTGCCCAAGCTGCGGATGATTGCGCAAACCGGCCGCATCGGCTCGCACATCGACCTTCAGGCCTGCAGTGATCTGGGGATCGTCGTCTGTGAAGGCGTGGGCTCGCCCGTGGCACCGGCCGAACTCACCTGGGCGTTGGTCATGGCTGCAGCCCGCCGGCTGCCGCAGTACATCGGCAACCTCAAGCATGGTGCCTGGCAGCAATCCGGTCTGCGCGCGTCCAACATGCCGCCCAACTTCGGGCTTGGCACCGTGCTCAAAGGTCAGACCCTGGGCATCTGGGGCTACGGCAAGATC
>JAIYCN010000324.1 GCA_027487995.1 Rubrivivax sp.
CTCTTTCAAGGCCCACGGAAAGGCGGCGCGGCGAGGGCCCGCCGCTGTCCACCAGCGCCTGGATTTCCACGAGCATCGGCCGCGTGCCTTCCAGCGTGACCAGCACGCAGGATCCGGGCACGGGCGCTTCATGCGTGGACAGGAAGATGGCGCTGGGGTTGGTGACGCCCTTCAGGCCTTTTTCCGTCATGGCGAAGACGCCGATTTCATTGACGGCGCCGAAGCGGTTCTTGATGGCGCGCACCAGGCGGAAGCTGGAATGTGTGTCGCCTTCGAAATACAGCACCGTGTCGACGATGTGTTCCAGCACGCGCGGGCCGGCCAGGGCGCCTTCCTTGGTGACATGGCCCACCAGCACCATCGCGCAGCCGGTTGCCTTGGCGGTGCGGGTGAGGTGGGCGGCGCATTCGCGCACCTGGGCCACGGAGCCGGGGGCGCTGGTGAGCTGGTCCGAATACAGGGTTTGGATGGAGTCGATGATGACGAAGGCGGGCTGGTGCTCGGCGATGGTGGCCAGGATGCGTTCAAGCTGGATTTCCGCCATCACCTGCACGTTGGCGCCTGAAAGCCCCAAGCGTTGCGCCCGCATGGCCACCTGGGCGCCGGACTCTTCGCCCGTGACATACAGCACTTGAAGGTGGGTGCTGAGGGATTCAGCGGCCTGCAGCAGCAGCGTGCTCTTGCCGATGCCGGGGTCGCCCCCGATGAGTACCACCCCGCCGGGCACGATTCCGCCGCCCAGCACGCGGTCGAGTTCTTCCTGTCCCGTGGGGGTGCGCTGAATATCCTGCGCTTCAATGTCCGCCAGGCGGGTGACGGGCGCGCTGCGGGCCAGGGCTTCAAAGCGGTTTTTACCGGAGCTGGCCGTGGGCGCCGCGGTTTCGGTGAGGGTGTTCCAGGCTTGGCAATGCGGGCACTGGCCCAGCCACTTGGGCGTGGTGCCGCCGCATTCGGCGCAGGTGTAGAGGGTTTTGTCTTTGGCCATGTCGGGCCGATGATGGCATGGCGCAGGCTCAGGGGGTGAGCCTCTTGCCTCACCAGTTCAGCTGATCGGGGGAGAGGCCCATGGCCTTGGCTGCGCGGCTAAGCGTCGACTGGCGGGGCTTCTGGCTGCGTTCCATCTGGGCATAGGCCGACTGCGTGACTCCCATGCGCCGAGCGACCTCGGCTTGCGTGATGCTCAGGTGTTCCCGCCAGGCTGCCAGGGCCGAGAGATTTCGGTCGAACGCCAAATTGACGACTGCATGGGGAACGCCCCGGTCGGCGCGTTTGTTTTGGCGAAGGCGTCTGAACTCGTCGTAGGGTAGAACCACAAATGCGGGCTTGCCATCGCGGCCACGAATGACTTGAAATTCAATAGGTGCGTTCATCGCGCTTGACCACTTCTTCGATGCTCACAATGTGAACGAGACCGTCAAAGTTGAACAGGACTCGCCAGCGTCCTACGCTCAGTCGATAGCCGTAGTCGTGTCCGACGAGTGCCTTGATCTGGCGGGACTTCGTCAGGTCTGCCAATTCGGTGCCGACTGCAAACCGTATCCGTTTGGCGTCTTCGGTGGGAACCTTGCGCAACTGACGCAGAGCCTTGGGCTGCCACACAATGGCGTTGCCGAACATGATAAGAGATCAATTCGAATAATCAAGTTGATCACCTTATGCCTACGGCGTTGCTTGCACCATCGCCATCTGGTGTGTGGTGGGCCACTCCTTTGGAGGATTGCGCGTTGGCCGCGCGAGACCTACTCCACCCCGCCCGACCGCCGTAGCGCCTTCACGCGCGCATCCCGCGCCTTGGACTGCAGGCGGCGTTCCACGGACGACCGGGTGGGCCGGGTGGCGCGGCGTGAGGCGGGGATGTGGGCGGCCTGGTCCAACAACTCCAGCAGGCGGCGCAGGGCGGCGTCGCGGTTCATGGGCAGGCTGCGGTGCTCCTGCGCCTTGA
Organism: Rubrivivax sp.; assembly: GCA_027487995.1. GTDB lineage: Bacteria > Pseudomonadota > Gammaproteobacteria > Burkholderiales > Burkholderiaceae_C > RFTU01. Next base: position 1,943 of record JAIYCN010000324.1, read on the forward strand.
TGACCACCACGCCCTCGCGCGAGATGCGCTGGTCGTCCAGGCTCAGCACCCGGGCCTTGAGCACCTCGGGCAGGGTGGAGGCCTTCACGTCAAAGCGCAGCATGGCGGCGTTGCTGACCTTGTTGACGTTCTGGCCGCCGGCGCCCTGTGCGCGGACGGCGCTGAATTCCACCTCGTCGGGGTTGAGGCGAAACGCAATGGACGGCATGGGAAGGTGGTGTGAAAAGACGCGGCGCGGCGGGCATCAGCCGCCGACCGACACCGCCACGGGTACACGCGGGGCCATCGCGCACATCAGTTCATATCCGATGGTGCCGGCTGCGGTGGCCACTTCGTCGATGGGCAGTACGGACCCGCCGGGGTCGCAGCCCCACAGCGTGACTTCGCTGCCGAAGCCTGCCTCGGGTGTGTTCGTTAGGTCCACAGTGATCATGTCCATGCTCACGCGGCCCACCAAAGAACAGCGCACGCCATTCACCAGCACGGGTGTGCCGGTAGGCGCGTGGCGCGGGTAGCCGTCGGCATAGCCGCAGGCCACGATGCCGATGCGCATGCGGCCGTTGGCGGTGTAGGTGCTGCCGTAGCCCACGGTGTCGCCGGCCTGCAGTTGTTGGGTGCCGATGATGCGGCTGCGCAGGGTCATGGTGGGCTTCAGGCCCCAGGATTGAATGCTCCCTCCCGGCGCGTCCGGTGCACTGCCGTAGAGCATGATGCCCGCGCGCACCCAGTCCGCGCCGATGCCCGCGCTGGCCGCATGCCGCATCACCGCGGCGCTGTTGGCCAGGCTGCGCTCGCCGGGCAGGTCGGCGGTGGCGCGGGCAAAGGCCGCTACCTGATGGGCAATGCCGCGCGTGCCGTCCGCGTCTGAGAAGTGCGTCATCAAGGAGATCTCGTCAACCTGGGGCAGCGCGTTCAACCGCGCCCATGCGCTGCGCAGCGCCGCTTCCTGAAAACCCAGGCGGTTCATGCCGCTGTTCATCTTCAGGAACACGCGGTGGGGTACCTGCGTCTTGTGCGCGGCCAGCCAGTCGATCTGCTCGTTCGCGTGCACCACATGCCACAGGTTCAGGCGCGAACACAGTTCCAGGTCGCGCGGCTCGAAGCATCCTTCCAGCAGCAGGATGGGCCCGCGCCAGTCCAGGGCGCGCAGCCGTTGTGCTTCTTCCAGGTCCAGCAGGGCAAAGCCATCGGCACGCCGCAAACCCTCGAAAGCCCGTTCGATGCCGTGCCCATAGGCGTTGGCCTTGACCACGGCCCACGTGCGTGAATCGGGCACGCGCGCCATGGCCTGGGCCAGGTTGTGGGCCAGGGCCTCGGTGTGGATCAGGGCCTTGATGGGGCGGGGCATGGGCCATGATCCTACAGACTGTCGGGGTATCCGGCGCGGCTGCGCACGGCCCGGGTGCTATAAACCCGCCCGGGCTGGCGCGCGCCGCGTGGATGGCCAACCTACAGAACACGCATGGAAGTCTTCAATTTCCTGATGCCCATCTTCACCGAATACGGC
>JAIYCN010000034.1 GCA_027487995.1 Rubrivivax sp.
CGGCTCGCGGACCTTGAACTGGAGGCGATGGGCACCTCGCTCCGGGACCCGGGGCTGGGCGGCCGCCGCGAGGCGTACGAGCTGACGCTCCGCCAGCCCCTGCCCCGCCCCGGGGAACGCGCCTCCGACCGCACCCTCGGGGCGACCGCGACGCGGATGGCCGAGGCCGAATTGGCCGTCACCGCGGCGGACCTCGCCGCCACGGTCGCCGGACTCCTCGCGGAGGCCCTCGCCGCCCGCGAACGCTCCGCCGTGAACCTCGGGCAGGCCGCCCGCCTCGACGCCGCCCTCGGGGGCCTCGAGGCGCGGCTCGCTGCCGGTGGAACCGCCGGCCTGGCGGAGCGGCTCGCGCTCCAGTCGCGCCGCACCGCCCTGCGCCTCGCGGCGGCGGAGGACGCGCGCGCGGCCGCGGACGCCGAGGCGGAAGCCCGCACCCGCCTCGGCCTCGCCCCGGAAGCCCCGCTGCCCGCCTTCGCGGCGCCGGATCCGGCCTCGATCCAGCCCGCCCAGACCGCGGCCGCCGCCGTCGCCCGGGCCCGCGCCGCGGACGCGGAGGCGGCCGCCCGGTTCGCCCGCACCAGCACCGCGCCGGCCACGGCCGTCGGCCTCCGGCTGGAACGGGAACGCATGGGCACCGGCTTCCTCAACGGAGTCGGCCTCGTGTTCTCCACCGACCTGCCCGCCCGCCGAGGCGAGACCGCCCGCGCCGAGGCCCGCGCCGCCACCGCCGAACGCCAGGCGGCGCTGGCCGAGGAAGACGTCAGCCGGCGGCAGGCTCGCGCCGACCTCGACCACGCGACCCGCGCCGCCGCCTTCGTGGACGAAACCCGCCGGCTCGCGGCGGAAATCACCGGCCGGCTCGAGGCGGAACACGAGGCGGTCAACCGCGCCTTCGCCGCCGCCCGCCCGGGCCAGGACTCCGCCCTGCTCCACGCCCTCGACATCCTGGAGCGCACGACCGCCGCCCGCCTCCAGGTGATCGCCGCTGAGGCCGCCCTGCGCACCCGCCAGGCCGCCCTCTGGCGCCATGCGTCACCCGCCGAACTTCTCGCCGCGCTCACCCGCGGCCCCGCCCCCTGATGCGCCCCGTCCTCCTCTTCCTCGCCTGCTTCGTCGCCGGCGCGACCGCCACGCTCGCGCTGCGCACCGCGCGCCACCAGCCGCACCCCGTCCTGCCGCCGTCGCCGGCCCTTCCCGCCCCGGCCCCATCCGGCACCAGCGCGGCCGTGCCCCCCGCGCCCGGCGCCCCGGTCAACACCCCCTGTGCGATCTGCGGGACGCCGGTCGACCCCAAGCTCCCGACCGCCACCTACCAGGGGAAGACGATCGGCTTCGGCTGCCGGATGTGCCCCCCGAAATTTCAGGCCGAGCCCGACCGCTACGGCCCCGCCTTCCTCGGGGCCGCGCGCCCCACCCCCTGAGCGATGCGCTGGACCACCCTCCTCCCCGCCGCCGCGGGCCTCGCCGCCGGCGCCCTGCTCCTCGCCCTGCTGCCGGAGACCGTCCTCTTCGCGCCCGCGTCGTCTCACGCCGAAGCCACCGGCACCGGTACCCGCTACGCCTGCCCGATGATGGACTTCATCGGCCGGCGCCCCGGCGACTGCCCGGTCTGCGGGATGCGGATGTCCCCGGTCGAGGCCGGGGAACTGAACCGCGAACAGCAATCCCGGATGGGATTGGAACTGGTCCGCGTCACCGAGGGCCCCGCGACCGCCGTCATCCGGGCCCACGGCATCGCCCGCTACGATGAGCGCACGTTCCAGGCCGTGGTGCCGCGCGTCGCGGGCCGCGTCGTCCGCCGCCATCCCGCCGCGCTGCACCCGGGCACGGTCGTCCAGGCCGGCGATCCGGTGATCGACCTGTTCAGCCCCGAGGTATTCGCCGCACAGGGTGAGCTCGCCGCCGCCCTGAAGCTCGCCGACGCCCACGCGATCCACGCCCTCGTGGAACGTTTCCTCCGCTGGCAACTGCCCGCAGTCGCGCAGGCCGTCATCGCCGGCGGCGCGCCCGTGGATACCGTGACGCTCGCCTCGCCCTACGGCGGGGTGGTGCTGCCCGGCGCAACGGGGGGCACGGGGTTGCCCGAGGTGGGCACCGAGCTCGCGGCGGACGCGGTGCTGCTGCGCCTGGCGGACCCCGCAGCGCGCATCCTCGTCCTCCAGGTGACCGAGACGCGGGCCCGCTGGCTGCGGACCGGCCAGGCGGTCACGCTCGCGCGCGAGGACGGGACCGAACCCGCGCCGCCCGCGGCCGAGGTCGCGTGGATCTCGCCAGCGCTCCACCCGGAGCTGCGCACCCGCGAGGTGCACCTGCACGTGCGGGCCGAAGGCGATCAGCTTCCGCCGGGCAGCGTCGCCGAGGCCCGCCTCAACGCCACCCTCGCCCCGGACCTCACGCCCGCGGATCCGGCCCGCGCCGCCGACGCCGGCCGCTTCCCGCTCGTCCCGCGGTCCGCGATCCTCTCCACGGGTGTGCGCCACGTCGCCTGGCGCGTCGCCGCGCGCCTGCCCGACGGAAGGATCCGCCTCGAGCTCGCGCCCGTGGCGCTCGGACCGCGGCTGGAGGCGGCGGACGGAGGCGACCTCTACGTGGTGCGCCATGGGCTGCGGCCCGGGGACGAGGTGGCCGCGCGCGGCGCCTTCCTCATCGACAGCCAGGCGCAATTGGCCGGCCAGCCCAGCCTGCTCTTCCCGACGGGCCAGCCGGCCCCCGGAACCGCGTCCGCGCCCTGAACCGTCCCCGGCCCCCGCGGCTACCCGATGCTCGCCACCGTCATCCGCCATCCCTTCCTGACGCTCGGCGCGGCCCTCGCACTCGCCTGCGCCGGACTCTGGGCGTGGCGCGGGATCCCGGTGGACGCCATCCCGGACCTGAGCGACAATCAGGTCATCGTCTGGGCGGAATGGCCCGGTCAGAATCCGGAGGACGTCGAGCGGCAGGTGACCTCGCGGTTGACCCGGGAACTGCAGGGCCTGCCGGGAATCGTGACCGTGCGCGGCCTTTCGCTCTACGGCGCCGGCTACGTGTACCTCATCTTCGAGGAAAGGCGGGACCTCTACGCCTGCCGCAACCGCGTGCTCGAGCGTCTCGGCCAGCTGGGCAACCTGCTGCCGCCGGGCGTCGCCCCGAAGCTGGGGCCCGACGCCACCGCGATGGGGCAAGTTTACGCCTTCACCCTGCAGGGGCCCCGGGACGTGGAGGCGCGACGCCGGGTGCTCGACCACCTCGTGACCCCGGCGCTGCGGGGGGTGCCGGGCGTGGCCGAGGTCGCCCCGGCCGGCGGCGTCGTGCGCGAATTCCAGGTGGACTTCGATCCCGCGCGCCTCGCCGCCCGGGGAATGACCGCGGAGGATCTCCTCGCGGCGCTGGCGGGAGCCGGCCGGGACACCGGCCTGATGAGCGTGGATGACAGCGATCCGCTGGTCTCGATCCGCGTCTGGGTAGAGGGACCGCGCGTCACTTCGGTCTCACGCAGACCGCTCGCTGCGCTGGGCAAGGTCGAGACGGCGATGCGCGCCGGGCGGCTCAAGGACGGCGGCGACTTTGTCTCGACGCTGGCCCAGGCGATCAGCATCGAGCTCGATCCCAAAATCGTCGAGCTTGGCGAGGAACTCGATGATTGCGAGGAATCGATCGAGACTGGCGATGTCTACAGCCTGCGCCGCCGTATCGCGGTGCTGCGCTCGCAGGCGATTATCCTGCGCCGCTTCATCGCGCCCGATCGCAATGCGCCCGCCACGATGGCGCAGCTCGAATTCGAATGGATCAGCCACGAGGACCGCATGCATCTGCGCGACGCGGCCGACCGTTTCGCACGCATGGCCGAAGAGCTCGAGGCCGTGCGCGAACGTGCGGCGCTGCTGCACGAACAGCTCACCGATCTGCGCGCCGAGCAGATCGACCGCCGCAGTCTGGAGATTGCCGTGGTCGCCTTTATCTTCCTGCCGCTCACCTTTGTCACCGGACTGCTCGGGATGAATGTTGCCGGCATTCCCTTTGCTGACCATCCCTGGGCATTCTGGGGCGTGGTGGCCTTTTGCCTCGTTATCGGCGCAGCGGTGATCGGCTGGTTCATGGTGCGCCAGTGGCTGGCGGACTGAGCTAACCGGCCGCGTTGGTCTGTTCGAGAATCCAGTCGGGGATCGCTTCCTGCCGCAGATCGGCAAGGTCCAGACCGAGCGCGCGCACCCCGTCATAACGGTCCCGCGGCGCATAATCGGCAGGGCGCTGGACGAACACCTTCGCGCCCGCTTCGGAGAGGATACTGAGCCCGCGCACCCCGTCGGCGCCGCTCCCTGCCAACAAGCCGCCCAGCGCAGGTAGCCCGCTGCGCGCGAGCGCGCCGAACAACAGGTCGGCCGAAGGACGGCAGCCGTTGACGGGATCGCGCTCGACCAGCCTGAGGCGCGGCGGCGAGCCCGGCTCGACGATCACGTGCCGGGTCTTGTCATGCGCCAGCCATACCTTGCCCGGCTCGAGCGCAACGCCGTCAACCGCATCGCCCAGCTGGCACGGCAGCGAGGCGCGCATCGCCCGCACCGCGTTCTCAACCACCGCGCTGTCGGCATCGAACAGCACGATCGTGGGCGGGCAGCCGGCGTCATAGGCGGCGAGCACCTGGCGCGCGGCTTCGATCCCCGCTGCCGCGCAGGCCAGCGCCACGATCCGCCCGTCGCTGCGATAACGGCTTTGCCGTGGTCGCGGGCGAAGTGCGCGAGCTGGCCCAGCGCTCGGCCAAGTCGGCGAGCGCGATCAAGCAGCTGGTCGCGACCTCGAAAGACGAAGTCGCGCTCAGCGTCGAACGGGTGCAACAGCTGGTCACCCTACTCGCTTCGCTGGTCGGAAGGTTCTCGGAGATTGCCGGACAGGTGGATCGTATTGCCAGCGGTTCGGACACAGCGGTGGATGCAATCCGCCGGATCACCGAGGCGATGGCGGTGCTTGACCGGGCGATGCAGCAGAACGCCGCGATGGCCGAGGAGACCAGCGCAGCCTCGCTCGAACTGCTGCGCTGGGCCGATGGTCTTAACCGCGAAGTCGCGCGCTTCAGCCGCAGCGAAAACTCGCCGCCGACCCACCTCGCCTACGCCGCATAAAGCGCGGCGGTCGCGCACCTACTGCATGATCGCCGGGGCCGCCGGGACAGGCGTGCCGGTCAGGATTGCGGACTCTTCGTTCGCGAGGATACCGACGACTGTGGTCCACACCGCCACATTCTGGCGCAGCTGGACGATGTTGTCCGGCGTCTCTTCGTCGGCGCCGTAGACTGTCTCCATCGGCTCGTCGCGGGCGATGATGGTCGCCCCCGCGGTGAAGCCGTTGAAACCGGTGCGCATCGCCGAGCCATAGGCGCCAAGC
>JAIYCN010000315.1 GCA_027487995.1 Rubrivivax sp.
ATAAACCCCGCCACCGGCCAGCCCTGGCCCCGCGGCGCCATCGCCGACGGCCAGCTCACCTGGGACAATCTCAATGCCTGGGCCGGCTGGACCGCCTCGGAGTACGTCACCAACAAAACCTACGCGGTCCTGACCGAAACCGTGTGGACGCGCTGGCTGTCGACCCAGTTCAACGTCCTCTATAACGACTACCAGTCCGACCGCGCCAACGGCGGCATCGCCAACCTCAGCGCCCCGCTGCTGAACGGCAACCCGCTCAATGCGTGGGCGAACGGCGCCACCCTCGCCGACACCGAGCAGCCCACGCGGCGCTGGGCCGCCCGCGGCGCCGCGATGATCACCCGCGACCTGCTCGGCGGCCGCGCCGCGACCCAGACCCTGCTCGGCTATGACATCGAGTGGGCGGATTCGGGGCCGACCGACTTCGGGTACTACCTCGCCGACGCGAACTTCAACGTCGTGCAGGATCCGCGCCTCCCGACGAACCTCGGCCGCACCCCGATGCCGCGCCTCTGGTGGTCCGTGACGGACGGCCCGCAGAAGCGGCCGCTGCCCCGCGGCGGCTGGCTCACGCCGCGGCTGACCTGGGGCGGCGCGAACTACGTCCGGATGCCGAACAATCCCCGTGATCCCGCGTGGGTGCGGCCCAACAACCCGCTCGGGCTGGCCAGCCTCGCCGGGTTGCCGGGCGTCAGCGGCCAGAACAACGACGGCCACCACTGGGAGAACCGCACCGCCGGCCTCTACGCCTCGAACTACACGAGCTGGTGGGGCGACCGCTTCGCGACGCTGGTCGGCGTGCGGTCCAACGAGAACTTCAAGCGCACGCCCAACATCACCGCCACCGTCCCCACGCCGTGGGCCGAGTCCTCCGCCGGCAACCGCAGCTACAACCTCGGCCTGAACGCGCGCCTCACCGAGGCGCTCCGGCCCTACTACAGCTTCTCCAGCACCTACAACATCCCGCTGGTCAACGCCAACGACCCGCTCGGCAACGCCCCCCGCACCTCGAGCGGCACCGGCCACGAGGCCGGCCTCAAGTTCACCACCCGCGACCAGCGCTTCTCCGGCTCGCTGCAGGCCTTCCGCACGAACTCCAAGGACGAGATGATCAACGCGGGCGGCGGCGTGCGCGACCTGATCAACCCCAACGGCCTCAACGGCGCGCACAACGGCCCGGCGGGCGCCAAGAACCAGTGGACCAACCTCGACCGCACCACCCGCGGCCTGGAGCTGATCCTCACCGCCAGCCCCACGCCGAACTGGCGCCTGCGCCTCGCCGCCACCACCGCCGACGGCCGCAACCTCTCCGACAAGAAGTACCCGCTGCTCTGGAACGACGACTTCCACCTCCGCAACGGCGTGGTGACCTACCAGAACGGCACGCCGTTCACGGTCCCGGTCACCCCCGCCGTGATCGCCGCGAACATCGCCACGCTCAACCGGCAGGTCGATCCCGCGACGCTCCAGAACCAGGGCGAATGGCAGCCGCTCACGCTCGCGATGATGAACGACCGCAACGGCCCCTACTGGGCCCAGCCCGCCGACGACAACGGCCGGCTCCAGGCGAGCAACGTTCGCCGCGTGCTGCAGTACTTCGTCGGCGCCAACGGCACCGCCCTCACCGGCACCACCGGCCTCCCGGTCTCCCGCATTCCCTACGCCTGGTCCGACCCGTTCGGCGCCCAGGGCGAGACGGTGGTCGCGCGGAAGGGCGAATACACCGTCGGCTACGCCCAGTACCGGCTGGTGCTGACCAACCATTACACCTTCCCCGGCGACCACCGGCTGCGCGGCTTCAGCGTCGGCGGGACGGCCGCGCTCGGGCTCCGGAACCGCACGTTCTACTACAACACGCCCGGCGGCGGGCGGGAGCTGTTCGCCTCCCCCGACACCTGGCAGGTCAACCTCGTGACCTCCTACCGCCGCAAGGTGGGCCGGCGCCTCGTCTGGACCTCCCAGGTGAACGTCGAGAACGCCTTCAACCACTACGTCCTCGGCACGCTGCCCAACAACGGCAGCGGCTTCACCGTGCCCGCCAACCTCGCGGTCACGTTCTACGGCCAACCGCGGATTTACGTCTGGACCAACACGCTCGCGTTCTGAACGCCCCGGCGCAGCGCCGGAAACCATTGCCTCTGCGCATCCGCGGGGTTGCATCGGCGCCACCCCCTCCGATGCGCCGGCTCCTCCCCGCCCTGCTGCTCACCCTCTTCCCGGCCCTCCCCGCCGCCGTCCCCGGGGCGCCCGCCGGCTGGACCACCGTGACGCTGCGCGAGGAGATCGCCCCCGCCTTCACCTACGCGCCCCGGGGCGGCCCCGCCGGCACCGGCGCCTTTGTGATCGAGGCCGACCACCGGCCCGGCCTCGTCGGCCGGTGGACCACCACCCAGCCGATCGAGGGCGGCCGCCATTACCGGTTCCACGCCCTGCGCCGCGGCGGTCCCGGCGACGGCCGCCGGACCGCGGTGGTGCAACTCCACTGGCGCGACGCCCGGGGCAAGGCCGTCCGGCACGACGCCCCCTCGGCCGCCTCCTACCGCGCCGGCGAACGGCCGCGGGCGGAGCCGGAAATCCCCGGCGACGGCCCGCCCCGCGCCGACGGCTGGGTCCCGGTCGAGGGCACGTACCGCGCCCCGGCGGAAGCCGCGCAGGTGGTCATCGACCTCGAGTTCCGCTGGGCCGCGGAGGCGCGGGTGGAGTGGGCCGAAGTGGCCCTCACCGCCGTGCCCGCCCCGGCGCCACGCAAGGTGCGCCTCGCGGCCGTGCACTTCGTCCCCCGCTCGGCCAAGACGCCGGAGGAACGCCGGCTCGCCTTCGCGCCGCTCGTGGCGGAGGCGGCCCGGAAGGGGGCGGACTTCGTCGTGCTGCCGGAGGTGGTCACCTACGGCTCCGGCTCGACCTACGCCGGCGTGGCGGAACCGGTGCCGGGCCCCTCGACGGCGTACTTCGGCGAGCTGGCGCGGCAGCACGACCTTTACCTGGTCCCGGGCCTGGTGGAGCGCGACGGCCACCTCATCTACAACATCGCCGCGCTGATCGGACCCGACGGCGCGCTCGTGGGTAAGTACCGCAAGGTCTGCCTCCCGCGCGGGGAGATCGAGGGCGGCATCACCCCGGGCCACGAGTACCCCGTGTTCCCCACCCGCTTCGGGCGCGTCGGGCTGATGGTCTGCTACGATGGCTTCTTCCCCGAGGTGGCGCGCGAGCTGGCCAACCGCGGCGCCGAGGTGATCGGGTTCCCCGTGATGGGCTGCAACCCCCTGCTCGCCGCCGCCCGCGCGGCCGAGAACCACGTCTACGTCGTCAGCAGCACCCACACCGACGCGGCCCAGGACTGGATGGTGTCCGCCGTGTTCGGCCAAGATGGCCGCCGGCTCGCCGAGGCGCGCGCATGGGGCTCCGTCATCGTCACCGAAGTGGACCTCAACGCCCCGCTGCACTGGTCGAGCCTCGGCGACTTCAAGGCCGAACTCGTCCGCGCCCGCCCCTGAACCTTCCCTTGCAACCATGCATCACCCCCGCCTGCGCCTGCTGCCCCTCCTCCTTCTCGCCACCCTCGCCCCGCTCCTGCGCGCCGCCGCCCCCGCCACCGGTGGCGTCTCCGGCCGCGTGCAGAACGTCGCCACCGGCCAGTACCTGAACAACGTCCGCGTCACCGTCGCCGGCTCCGACCGCAGCGCGTTCACCGACCAGTCCGGCAGCTACCGCCTCGCCGCGCTGCCGCCGGGCCCCGTCACGCTGGAGGCGTTCTACACCGGCCTCGATCCCCAGCAGGCCACCGTCACCGTGCGCGCCGGCGAGGTCGCCGAGCAGGACTTCGCGCTGACCAGCGCCCGCTACGGCGGCACGGGGGTCGTCCGCCTCGACGCCTTCACTGTCGCCACCGAGCGCGAGACCGACGGCGCCGCCATCGCCATCAACGAGCAGCGCTTCGCCGCCAACATCAAGACCGTCGTCGCCGCCGACTCCCTCGGCGACGTGATGGACGGCAACGTCGGCGAGTTCCTGAAGTACCTCCCCGGCATCACCGCCGAGTACGACACCGAGTCCGGCGGCTCCGTCGCCTCCGTCGCGGTGCGCGGCTTCCCCTCCGCGATGGCGGTGCTCTCGACCGACGGGATGGAGATGGCGAACACCGGCAATCCGCAGGGCGCGTCGCGCGTGTTCCAGTTCAAGGAGGTCTCGATCAACAACATCTCCCGCCTGGAGGTGACCAAGGTGCCCACCCCGGCGACGCCCGCCGACTCGATGTCCGGCTCGATCGACATGGTGAGCAAGAGCGCCTTCGAGCGGAAGAGCGCCCAGCTGCGCTGGAGCGTAAGCCTCGCCGGCATCCACAACCGGCTCAGCCTCGGGAAAGAGCCGCACGTCTCCGACGAGCGCATCTTCAAGGTGCGCCCGAGCGCCAGCTTCGACTACACCCTGCCCGTCAACCGCAACTTCGGCCTCGTCGTGACCGGCCAGGTGCAGGACCGCTTCGTCGAGCAGCAGCGCTCGACCAAGGGCTACGCCACCAGCGGCACGGGCACCGGCGGCACGCCGGAGCGGCCCTACCTGCAGGCGTACCAGGTGATCAGCGTCCCGCGCCTCACCGCCCGGCAGTCGGGGGCGATCAAGGCGGACTGGCGCCCGCACCCGAACGGCGTGCTTTCGCTCAGCCTCGAGCGCAGCCGCTTCATCGCCGACCGCTCCAACGCGTCGGTCAACTTCACCACCGGCACCAACGGCGCGCCCTCCGTCGCCGGCGGCACCGCGCTGACCTTCGGGCCGGACTTCACGCAGGGCGCGACCGGGCGCGGCAGCGTTGCCCTGATGGGCCTGGGCGCGTC
>JAIYCN010000191.1 GCA_027487995.1 Rubrivivax sp.
AGCTCAGTTGGTAGAGCAGCGGATTGAAAATCCGCGTGTCGGTGGTTCGATTCCGCCCTTGGCCACCAAACGAAAACCGTTGTCTTCGCAAGAGGGCAGCGGTTTTTTACTTGGGGGTTCGGCGTGATCGGTACGATGCCCATGACCTGCCCCCCGCCACCCGGCTTTGCGGTGCTGCAGCCCACCGGCACCCCGCTGCTGACCCGCTCGGGCGCGGCGCTGCCGGTGCGGCTCAGCCAGTCGACGGCGGCGATGGCCTCTCCCACGGCCAGGGGCAGCCGCAGCCGCAGCTTTGCGCTCGGCGGCTACCGGCTGGACCCGGCGCTGGTGGATGCCAGCCACACCGAGCGCAGCCGCAGCCTCAACAACAACGACACGCGCACTCCGGCCGTGACGCGCTGCGACCTAGTGGTGACCTGGACGCAGGAGCTGGTGGGCACCACCCCGGCGACGATAAACCGGCACGGCGTGATGCGGGGCCGCCGCACGGCCACCGACTGCCTGACCTACGACGCGCGGCTCTGAAGCAGGCCGTCGGCCAGCCAGCGCTGCAAGAGGCCGATGACGGCCGGCGCGGCGGCCTCCGCGTCGTCCAGCAGGCCTGCGGCGCGTTCGCACAGGCTCGCGAAGGTCTCGCCCGCGGCCACGCCCGCCAGCAGCGCGGCTTCGAGCGGTTCCAGCGAGCGCCAGCGCGTCTCCCCGCCCTCGCGCCAGGCCAGCAGCAGGTGCGCATGCGCCACGGGCTCGGGCAGCTCGGGTGGGTCGTCACCGGACTCGGGGTCCCACTCGCGCAGCACGCGCCAGGCGGGCTCGATCGCGTGGGCGAGCGCCACACGCTGCACGCTCGGCTGCAGCTGCAACACGAGGCCGGCCCAGTCGTTGGGCGGCAGGCTGGCCAGTTCGGCAGCGGCCAGCGGCGCGGCGGCCGCGGCATCGAAGGCGCCGCGCAGCGCCCAGTCCATGCGGGCGATGTCCACAAGGCTCGGGTGGGGCACGAGGGCCTCGCCGGCCGCGGCCATGAAGTCGGCCAGCCCGTCGCCGAACCATCGGATGGACGGGTGCCGGCTGGGGCGGGCGGCGAGATAGGCCTGGCCGAGGACTTCGAAGGCTTCGTCGCCCAGCGCGCGGGCCAGCACGGTGAAGTTGTCGGTCAGCGCCGCCACCAGCCGCGCGCGGTAGGCGTGGCGGTAAGCCTCCAGGCCCAGGGCGAAATCGTCGGCCAGCAGGCCGGTGGCATCGGCGCCGTCGCGGATGGCCGCGGCCAGGCGCTGCTGCAGGGCGGCCGTGCTCATGCGGCACCTGCCAGTCGCCGCGCCACGGCGAGCTCGGCCAGCAGGCTGTCAAGCGGCGGGATGTGGTCGTCGCGCTCGATCATGGTGGGCACGGCGCCGAAGCGCCGCACGGCGTGCTGGTACAGCGCCCAGACCTCGTCGCGCACCGGGTGGTCGTGGGTGTCGATGACGATGTCGCCGCGGTCCTCATGGCCGGCCAGGTGGATCTGGCGCACCGGCTCCACCGGGAGGCCGGCGAGATAGGCCTGCGGGTCGAAGCCATGGTTGCGGCTGGAGACGTAGACGTTGTTCACATCCAGCAACAGCTGGGCGCCGGTGGCCTTGAGCAGCTGCGCGATGAACTCCCACTCCGTCATCTCGTCGGCCGCGAAGCGCACATAGCTCGACACGTTCTCCAGCACGAGCGGCCGGCCCAGCACGTCCTGCACCTGGGCGATGCGGCTGCCGACATGGTCGAGCGCGGCGCGGGTGAGCGGCACGGGCAGCAGGTCGTGCAGCTGGCTGTGCACATCGGCACTCCAGCAGAGATGGTCCGACACCCAGCCGGGCTGCAGACGCTCAGCCAGGGCCTTGAGTTCGCGCAGATAGGCCAGGTCCAGCGGCGCCGGTCCGGCGACGGACAGCGACACCCCGTGCATGACAAGCGGGTAGTCGGCCCGGATGCGGTCCAGATGGGTCAGCGGCGGGCCGCCCGGCACCATGTAGTTCTCGGAAATGATCTCCAGCCAGTCGGGCCGCACGGCGGCATCGACGCCGGCCTCGAAGTAGGCGTAATGCTCCACGCGCAGGCCGAGACCGAAGCCTTGGATTCTTGTCATACAGGAGGAAGAGATGGCGCAGCGCCGCAGGCGTCGCGCCTCATCAAGCAGCGCCTGTGGGACCGGCTTTGCCGTGCCACCTGGTGCGCCGCCTCCGGGCGGCCGGCGTCAGCCGGTAGGGGGGTTAACTTACTACCCTGCCGCCAGCCTTGGTGCACTCGTCGGCCGACTTCTTTCTGACCCAGCCCTGGCCCTTGCAGCCGTTTTGGCCCTTGCAGCTGCTTCTGGCGGTCCTGCACTCCGAGGTGCCCTTGCAGCCGTTCACGCCGGAGCACTTGACCATGCCGTCGGCCGCTAGGGCGGTGGTGGGCACGGAGGTCGCAAAGAGGGCGGCAGCCGCGGCGGCAATGCCCAGACCGGTCTTGAGTGAAGCGTTCATGAAGGTCTCCAAACAAAAAGGGAGTGGTTGAGGTCGTTTCACCACAGGTCGATCAGGAAGGCTCCTGCATCGACTTGCCCGCTTGCGTCGGCGTGACCCGCCGAGTCCTTACAGCCGGCGGTCAGATTCTGATGACCTGACGTTATGACTGCAATGACGGCCGGCATTCGTCGGATGTGGGCAAGTATGACACGCGACACGACAGGCGCTGTGGGCATACAGGCATCCAGACGGCGTTGCACGAGGCGGTTTGAGCGGTTGAGACGGCTCGAAAAGCGAATTCGCTGGCTTGGTCTCTGCCGCACACGCAGCCATACCCCGCAGCGCTTCTGAAGCCACTGATTTGCTTGTTCACCAATGGATGCGCTGATCGACCTCGTAATCCGGTGCGGGCTGCGGCACCACCAGCGCCGCCAGCCGCTGCATGAACTCCAGCGGGCTCATGACCAGATGAGTGGTGCCGTCGCGCCAAGGCGTCTTCAACTTGAGCTCCACCTGCCCCGCGGCGTTGAGCTGCACCCGCTCATCGGACAGCACCGGCCACGTGATGTAGCGGCACAACTGCTCCAGCCGCTTGCGATCGTGCGCTTCCACTCGCACCGCAGCGTGCAGGCTAAACCCGTCGATGTCGGCGCAAAGTGGCTGCTGGGCCCGG